>JAEXZL010000085.1 GCA_023451395.1 Bacillota bacterium
GTAGAAAAATGATAGACGAAGGCTGTATTGTCGCACTTGCTACAGATTTTAATCCAGGTTCCTGCTTCACACAAAGCATTCCTTTTTTAATTGCACTATCCTGTTACAATATGAATCTTTCCTTAGAAGAGGTGATTACTGCATTAACCATTAATGGTGCAGCTGCCTTAGGTAGAGAAAAGAATATTGGAAGTATTGATATTGGAAAGCAAGCTGATTTGCTAATATTAAAATACCCTAGCTATAAGTTTCTTCTTTATAATCTTTCCACAAATATAGTGGCAAAGACTATAAAAAAGGGAGTAGTGGTTTCAGAAAATTAATTTTTTGTAACCTAGGTTACTGCATAAATTATGATTTCCTATTATAATTTATCTGTACCTAGGTTTATTTTTTATTATAGGACTTATTTAATATAATTATTTGGGGGTATTGTTGATGATTAGAAAGATTGTAAATATTAATAAAGATTTGTGTAATGGCTGCGGAATATGTCTAAAAGCTTGTCATGAAGCAGCTATAGTCCTTAAAGATGGAAAAGCTGAGCTTTTAAAGGATATTTACTGCGATGGTTTAGGAGATTGTCTATCAGGATGTCCTACCGGTGCCATAACTATAATTGAAAGAGAAGCAGATGGCTATGATGAAGAAGCTGTAGAGAGAAGAGTTAGCACACTGAAGCAGAGCTTAAGCCTTAATAATGCAGGACTAGGGAAAATAGCATCCTGTGATAGTTCATTTATTCTTGAAAGAAAAAACAATGGGTGCAGTGGTTCCTTATCTAAAGAGATTAAAAATAACCATAAAGCTTCAGATCTTATGCAATGGCCTGTACAGCTTCAGCTTATTAATAGTAGGGCACCTTTTTTAAAGGATTCTGAGCTTCTTATTACTGCACAGTGCAGTGCTTATGCTTATAAAAATTTTCATGAGGATTTTATGAAGGACAAAATAACCATAATCGCTTGCCCTAAGTTATCTGATAATGAATACAATAAAAATAAGCTTTACGAATTATTGAAAGACAATAATATAAGAAGCATTAAGGTTATAAGAATGGAAGTTCCCTGTTGTGGTGGACTTACTGGAGGAGTTAAAGAGGCCATGAAAAGAGTTAATTATTCCATTGATTATGAAGAAATAACCATAAATTCTCAGGGAGAAATCATTTAATTTAATATGAGTGTACTAATTTTCTAAAATTTAATAGGAAACTCTCCAAAGGAATAAAAATGTGGTAAAATAGATATAACACCTTAAGGGTATTTTGTATAAGTGTGGAGGGGTTTTCTTGAAAGTTTATGATATTATTATAATAGGTGGGGGACTCTCGGGTATGACTGCTGCAATAGCTGCTAGTGAAAGAGGTATTAAAGATATACTGATTTTAGAGAGAGAGGATTATTTAGGAGGAATACTTGTTCAGTGTATTCATCATGGTTTTGGGGAAGGAATAACTAAAGATATTCTTACTGGTCCTGAATTTGCCCAATACTTTATTGATAAATTAAAATTTCATAATATTGAATATAAATTGAATACTATGGTATTGGATTTAAGTAGAAGCAGAGTGATTACTGCGGTAAATCCAGAGGAAGGTATAATTGAATATAAGGGTAGGGCAATTATCCTTGCTACAGGCTGTAGAGAAAAATATAATGGGAATATAAATGTTCCAATGAATGGATTTGCAGGTATTTATACTGCAGGGTCAGCACATAAGTTCATTAATTTTCAAGGTTATCTTCCAGGGAAGAACGTGGTAATCTTTGGATCCAGTGATATAGCACTTATTGTGGCTAGAAGATTAATAGTTGAAGGTGCAAAGGTTAAAGCAATTATTGAAAAGCAGCCTTATCTCCATTCTCACAGAAATAAGATAACTAAATGTATAGAAGATTTTAATCTTAATGTAAAGCTGGGGCATACAATAACTGAGACTATTGGTTCAGAAAGAATAACTGGGGTTAAAGTAGCAAAAATTGATGAAAATGGAAGATTCCTTAAGGATACTGAGGAATATATAGATTGTGATTGCCTACTACTATCTGTTGGGTGGATGCCAGAGAGTGAGCTTCCTGAAAAAGCAGGAGTACGATTGTCCTTAAGTACAGGAGGACCTGAGGTGAGTGAGGATTTAGAAACTAGCCTTCAAGGAATATTTGCTTGTGGAAATCTTATTCATACTTATGGATGGGCTGAGGATGTAGCTAAGGAAGGTTATAAGGCAGGAATCAAAGCATCTAATTATGTTGAAAGTTATATAAAGTAAAGAGAGTACAGTGGTTATTTTCATATGATGATACTGCTGTACTCTCTAATTATTTTCTTTACTTCTCCGGCCATTTTTAAATTTCCATCAGCATTAGGATGAATACCGTCAATATAATAAGGATTTAGGCTGTTTATTTTTAAATTCATAAAAAGATTATAAAAATCAATGAAGGGAAGTTTTCTCTTTTTAATCTGATATCTCAGCGAGTTTACTAAAAACTCTAGTTCATGGCTGATTTTATCATAATCAAGTCCTGAGTCCCAGGATGTTTCGGCCATATCCTTTAGAATAGGGGGAGGTGCTGCAGGAATAGCTAAAATAGAAGAAGAAGCTAATTCCTCCAAGAGAAGAAGAATATTGGCAATAATAGTATCATGCTTCCTGCCTAAAAGAAGGTCGTTGGTTCCTATTAGAACAATAGCAACATCTGGAACCTTTGAGATTACATCATTATAAGAACGGGAAAGTAATCCAGTGGTTGTATCTCCAGGAAAGCCTTTATTTATTAATGTTAAGTTCAGCTCATTTTTTAAGGACGCTTGTACTATATCACACCAGCTTTCACCGTATCTTAAGCCGTATCCAGATACTAGACTATCCCCAAAGGTAATAAGTTTCATAAAGTACCTCCCTTTAGAAAAGCTTTTTAAAACATTCCTTACATATAAGTATTTTACCATTATTAGCGGAAATGCCTTCCTCAATACTTTTTTCGCAGATATTGCAGTATTGTCCTTTTGAATCTCCTTTTTCTTCTTTCTTAATCCTTGAGCTGGATGAGTGGGAATCAGAATTGCTAGGGGCATTAATATTGCCACTTGAACTCTTTTTGTTAGAAGGAGAAGAATACTGAATCTTTTCTTCAGGAATATCACGTTTTTTTATAGAATAATCCATAAAATAGCTACTTTCACCATAGAGCTCTAACTCAAAACGAGGATTTATCTTATCGTAGTATTCTTCAATAATAATTCTTCTAATCTGAGCATCATTAATTATAACTCCGCTCTTTTCTATACCATCAAATATACTTTTAGTAATATTATTTGTATCAGGATGTCTTTTTTCACTTTTATAATAAACCTTAAGCACCGCAATTAAGGCCTCAGTAAAAACCAAATCAGGATTTTGAAGTCTAGCTTCATAGGCTATTTTTTCTTCATAAAGGGCATATCTATCATGGTATTTCCCAGAGTTATAGGGAAGAATTGCCCTGCCTTGGGTATTAAAAAGCTTAAAATTTGATTTGGATAGAGGCGATCCGGTTACTATTATTTTTGCATAATTGGCTGTCATGATTAATCTCCTCAAAATAGAAATATATGTTCGCATAAATTATATCATTATGAATAACCAATTACAACTTAGGATATACAAATGCTGAAAGTTTATTGAATATAGAATATCAATACAGTATAATACTAATGTTAATAAGAAATAGCGAGGGGATTTAATGAAAGATAAGATAAAGATATTAGCTATTGAAAGTAGCTGTGACGAAACCTCGGCAGCAGTCGTATTAAATGGTAGGCAGGTATTATCTAACGTAATTTCATCTCAAATTGATATACATAAGAAGTTCGGCGGCGTTGTACCGGAGGTAGCTTCAAGAAAGCATATTGAGGTAATTAATGAAGTAGTTGAGCAGGCTTTGCTAGAGGCAGGGACCTCTTTAGAAGAAATTGATGCAGTGGCGGTTACCTACGGACCAGGACTTGTAGGGGCCTTATTAGTTGGACTACAGTATGCAAAGGGCTTAGCTTTTTCCCTGGGAAAACCATTAATTGGAGTCAATCATATTGAGGGACATATAAGTGCTAATTATATTGAAGATAAAGATTTGGAACCACCCTTTATTTCTTTAGTAGTATCTGGAGGACATACTTTTATTGTTCATGTTAAGGACTATGGTACTTATGAAGTAATAGGGGAAACCAGAGATGATGCTGCTGGCGAAGCCTATGATAAGGTAGCTAGAGCAATTGGCCTCGGTTATCCTGGTGGACCTAAGATAGATAAGCTTGCTAAGGAAGGTAACGAAAATGCAATTAAGTTTCCAAGAGCTACCTTCCATGATGAAACCTTAGATTTTTCCTTTAGTGGATTAAAATCTGCAGTGCTAAACTATTTAAATAAAAATCAAATGGCAGGGAATGAAATTAAGAGGGAAGATGTGGCTGCTTCCTTTCAAAAGTCTGTTATTGATGTACTCACAGATAATGTTTTAGCTACCTGCGAAAGGTTTAAAGCAAATAAAATTGCTGTTGCCGGTGGAGTAGCCTCCAATAGCGCTTTAAGAAATAGGCTTTTAGTGGAGGGGGATAAAAGAGGTATTAGAATAATCTTCCCAACTCCTATATTATGCACAGATAATGCAGCTATGATAGGCAGTGCGGCTTATTTTAAGTATGTTAAAAATGAATTCTCTACTCTTGACTTAAATGCCAAGCCTAATTTAAAGCTTGGAGAAAAATAAAAGGTAAAAGGTGGTACGAGTGAAGCTATTAAACCATTCCAATTCTATTCATAAGGTTAAAAAAAGAAAAAAACTTAATCCTAAGATTATAGCCAAGTTTCTAGCGCTTTTGATAATTGTAGGTCTATTAGGGGGCTTCATTTATGAGAAGCTCAGCTTTGCTAATGACTTAGCTGCATTGAAGACTAAATCTAAATATTCCACAATAAATGGAAAGGAAATTCACTTTAAGTATTCTAGTGGTGGTGAATATACCTTAATTTTTGAAAGCGATATTGGCTATACCTATTATGAATGGGATAAGGTAATAGAGCTAATGCCAGATAATATTGAGGTTAACACCTTTATGTATGATCGTTCTGGGTACGGTGATAGTGAGAAGCTTGATTATGAAAACCCTGAGGCACAGGCGAAAAAGCTTCATTTGCTTTTTAGGAAAATAGGACTTGAAGCTCCTTATATTTTAGTTGGTGATGGCTATGGTAGTTTAGTAATGACTAATTTTGCTAAACTATACAAGGATGAGATAGCAGGCATGGTGCTTATTAATCCTATAAATGAGGAATATATGAAGACCTCAGAATTCATTAAGGAAAAGGAAAAGGGTGCTTTTAGGAGAAAGGTTGAACAGCTAGGTTCATATGTAGGTTTTACAAGAACTTTAGAAAGGGTGGGCCTTGTAAACTATCCAGCCGGTCTATTAGAGAATGTATCTGATGTTCATGGAGAAGATATTAGGGTGCATAGGGTTTCCGATGACTTTGCAACGGCTGTTATTAATGAAACTCAAGTGCTTTTGTCAGGAGATAGTACCTCTCAAAGTCCAGGTATGATAGGGGACAACCCTCTTGCTATAGTGGTAAATGAAAAAAACAATATTGAAAGTCAAAGGGCTTTAACCTCATTAACAGGCGGCAGTTCGCAGTTTATCCAAAGTGTAAATCCTGAAGGAGAAGTAATTCCTTTGGAAAATTATAAGGCTGTCCAGGAAGCAATAAAGTTTGTAGTAAGAGAAAATGAGAAAAAAACCCAATAAATGCTAGCTATTAATAGCTAGTTTTTTATTTTGACACATAAATTACATAAAGCTATTATAATATTAATTTATAGGGGAAAATATATGAGCATAAAAGGAGGCCGATGATGAACGAGAATTATGATAATCAAGATTTTAGTAATCAGGAAGATAAGCAAACATATGAATATAAACCTGACTTCATTTTAAAGGACAGTGATCAAAAAAATTATTATCAGGAAGCCTACAGAAATAATGACAGAAGGGAAAAGCGAGGTCCTGGAGTTTTTGGATTTATTGCATTGGCATTAATCTTTTCCTTGCTTGGAGGAGTGATAGGTGCTTATGGAATTCTAAAATATACAAATACTACCTTTAATGATCTTAGTTCAAAGTACAGTGAGTACTTAAACTATAATCCCCCAACCTTTGGGGAGGAAGAAGGCGGTCTTACAGTAACAGAAATCGTTAAAAGAGTAGGGCCGGCAGTGGTAGGTGTATCTACAAAAAATAGTATAAGCTATGGTTATGGCCAAAGCATTCAAGAGGGGATTGGAACTGGCTTTATAATAGACGAGAAAGGATATATTCTCACTAATTATCATGTGATACAGGATGCCAACTCATTGAAGGTCATTTTGTTCAATGGTGAGGAAGCTAAAGCAAAGGTAGTTAATTTTGATCCAAATCAGGATTTAGCAGTAATTAAGATAACTGATGATATTAAGATGCCAGGAATTGTAGAGCTTGGTGATTCTAATAGCCTTCAAGTGGGTGAGGAGGTAGTTGCTATTGGTAATCCTCTAGGAAAGGAATTCCTAGGAACCGTTACTACTGGTGTTATTAGTGCCATAAGCAGAGAAATTGCCATAGAAGGAAGAAGTATAAAGTATCTTCAAACGGATGCTGCAATAAATCCAGGAAATAGTGGAGGGCCTCTGTTAAATTCACGAGGACAGGTGATTGGGATTAATACTGCAAAAATTAAAATGGAGGGTGTTGAAGGAATAAGCTTTTCTATTCCTATAAATGATGCTAAAAGTAGGCTTCCAGCCCTGTCAAAACCACAGCTTACCATAGGTATAGTAGCTAGAGACATTACTCCTGATATAGCAAGAGATGGTAATTTACCTGAGGGTGAATATGTATATATCGTAGAGATAAGTCCTGGCTCTCCTGCAGAAAAAGCAGGGCTTAAACCAGGAGATAGGATTATAGGCTTTGATGGTAAAAAAATAAAGACTGTGGAGGAAATAAATAGGCTAAAGGAAGGGCATGATGTAGGTGATGTGGTTAATATGCTCCTTATAAGAGATAATGGAGAGATGACTATTCCAATTACCTTAGAAGAAGCTAAAGATTAATAAATATAATTATTCTTAAATTAGAGATAGGGGCCAGCTGACCCCTATTTTGTTATTTTCTAGAAAATTAGTGTTAATAGTATTTTTCTTATAGTATAATAAGTACATGCTTTTTTAAGAGAAATGGGTGCTAATATGCAGGGAAGAAAAAAGATTATTGTTATAAGCTTTATAATTACTGTAGTACTACTAACCTTAATAATTCAAGGAGGAATAATTTTATATCCTATGGTTAATCAGGAAAAAGAAGCAGATGTTATAATTGTTCTGGGCTGTCAGGTGGAGGGAGATACACCAAGCACATTTTTACAGAATAGAATAAACAAAGCCTTAGAGCTTTATAATAAAGAATTTGCTCCAATGATAATAGCCTCTGGAGGCCAGGGCCCTAGGGAAAATAAAACTGAGGCCTCTGTCATTGCCAGTGAGCTCATAAAGGCAGGAGTTCCACGAGAGTCGATTCTTTTAGAGGAAAAATCTCACAGTACCAGAGAAAACTTAAAATATTCAAGAGTTATCATGGAGGAGAAGGGATTAAATACCGCTGTTCTTGTTTCTAATAAATATCATCTTTTTAGAGCAGCTATGCTTGCAAGGGCACTTGATATAAAGTCTTACACCAGTGGTATTTTTGTGAAAAATCGCCCCTTTAAGGAAATCTATGGTTATATAAGAGAGGTACCTGCAGTAATTAAAGATTTTATTCTTATAAATTTAAAAAAAATATAATAATAAGCCCTCCTTATGGTTGCAGAGGAAAACTAAAGCTGCACAACCATAAAGAGGGCTAAAATTTCTTTTGTTGGTTTTAATTTATCTTATATTAAATTACATTATATTATATTATATTATATTAGATTCTCCCAAAGAGAATACAGCTCTTCTATTTCCTTTTCAAGCTTAGTAATCTTTTCTTTTGCATCCTGAGTTTTCTGAGGGTTAGAATAAACCTCTTCTAAGCAAAGGAGCTCATTAAGCTCTTCTACTTCCTTCTCTTTATCTGAAATAGATTTTTCCAAGGATTTAACTTTCTCAGCTTGAGCTTTTGCTTCCTTCTCCGCTTCTCTTTTTTTTCTTCTTTCTTCTTGAATCTGAGTTTTGGTTTTTACCTCATTAATTTCCTCGAGACCTTCATATCTATTGGGATTTTTCTTTTTATCAATATAATAATTGTAGTTGCCTAAGTACTCTTTTATTCCATCCTGCTGAAGCTCGTAAATACGGTCTATTACTTTATTTAAAAAGTATCTGTCATGGGATATAACTAATAGAGTGCCGTTATATTGTAATATGGCATCCTCAAGAGCTTCACGAGACATTATATCTAAATGATTAGTTGGCTCATCTAGTAGTAGAAAGTTTGATCTAGATAGCATTATTTTTAAAAGATTAATTCTGCACTTTTCACCACCGCTTAAGAGGTTTATCTTCTTAAATACTGCATCCCCAGTAAAGAGAAAGGAAGCTAAGGCATTTCTTATCTCTGTAGTGGTGAGCTTCGGAAAGCTATCCCAAACTTCATTTATGATTTCCTGACTCTCGTCTAAATCCGACTGTTCCTGGTCGTAGTAACCAAGCTTCACATTTCTACCAAGTTTAACATTACCTTCGTCCATATCTACCGTTCCCATGATAATTTTAAACAAAGTGGTTTTTCCTCTTCCATTTTCACCTATTAAAGCAATTTTATTTCCTTTTTTTATGTCCATGGAAATATTCTCGAAAAGAAGCTTATCTCCATAGCTTTTTTTTAGGTTATCAGCTAATAGAACATCGTTTCCGCTGGGAATCTCAGCCTTAAATTCTATTCTAGAGCCACGAGGATCTTTGTCTGGAGCCTCAAGTCTCTCTATACGGTTTAAAGCTTTTTCTCTGCTTTCTGCAGCTCGTATGCTCTTTTCTCTGTTAAAGGATCTAAAGCGCTCTATAATTTCCTCCTGCCTTTTAATCTCATTTTGCTGAAGGTTATAAGCCTTTAACTGGGCCTCATAGTTTTGCTTTCTAAGCTCTATGTATTTTGTGTAGTTAGTGTTGTAGCTATTGATATGGCCATTAATTAGCTCAAAGGTGCGATTTGTTATGGTATCTAAGAAAAATCTATCATGGGAAATTAGAAATACAGTTCCTTTATAGTTCTTCAAATAATCCTCTAGCCATTCAATGGCCGCTAGGTCTAGATGATTTGTAGGCTCATCTAAAAGAAGAATTTCAGGCTTCTTTAGAAGAAGCTTACAAAGTGCCACTCTAGTTTTTTGGCCACCACTTAAATTCATAATAATGGAGTCATAATCCTTTTCCTCAAAGCCCAATCCCTTTAAAATTCTAGATATTTCTCCCCGGAAGGTGTAGCCACCACGGTGGTCATATAGCTCTTGAGCAGTGGTATAATCCTTAATGAGTTTTTCGTGATATTCTTTATTTTCATCTGTATAGGGAAGGTTCATTTTTTCTTCTAAATCTCTTAGCTTATTTTCTAAATCTGTAAGTGGCTTGAAAACTTCAAGAGCCTCTTCATATATTGTATTTTCAGATGTGAGCTCTAATTTTTGTGAAAGATAGCCAAGTGTATGATTCCTATCTATAAACATTTCACCGCCATCACTGGAAAGCTCTTTAACCAAAATTCTAAATAAAGTTGATTTACCCTCTCCATTTGCCCCG
>JAEXZL010000089.1 GCA_023451395.1 Bacillota bacterium
GCTCAAAATGAGCTTGTTAACATAGTTACAATACTTCTAGGTATAACTATAGCTACTAAAATGACTGGAGAGGAGTTTATTCAGTTGAAGACTCTGCTTATCATTGGCTTTGGTCTAATTGCTTTTATCTTTGATACTATAGGCGGGGTACTTTTTGCAAAGCTCATAAACATATTTAGAAGAGCAACGGGAAAATCTCTGATAAATCCAATGATAGGTGCAGCGGGAATATCTGCTTTCCCAATGTCAGCAAGAGTAATTCAAAAAATGGCCCAAAAAGAAGATCCTCAAAACTTTGTGCTAATGTATGCTGTAGGAGCAAATGTTGCTGGTCAGATTGCCTCAGTTATTGCAGGAGGTCTTATACTAGCATATTTTGCATAAGAAAATATCATGAACAATATAAAGCAACATAAAGGATTAGAAATGATGGTAAAGGATCACAAAGCACCATGGTACATAGAAGGAAAGGATGGTAATAATTTATATGAACATAACTGACAATTTACCGGTATTTTATGAAGGCCTAAAGATAATGGGCTTTGGCATGGTAGGCATATTCTTAGTACTTACAATAATATTTCTATCCATAAAACTCCTCCTTAAGGCCTTCCCCCCAAAGCAGTAGGTGGTGCCAGGCACCGGAGAAAAGAGATTTGAAAGCAATTTCAAGTAATATGGTGAAATAGCTAGGTATTAAGGGATAATTAGTATTGTATTTAAAATAAAATTTGAAAACCGCTAATAAAAATTAGCGGTTTTTGAGTTATTAATAGAAGTAGTTTTAATATCGTTATATTCCATGATAGCCATTATGATCAGAGCGGCGATGACAAAAACTATTAAGATAATTGAGGGTTTCTTAATCATTTTACACTCCTTAAATGGTGTTTAGTTTATATACGAAGAAAGCTATTAAAGAATTCTTGATTAAAAGGAAATTATATATAATTTATTAAATAATTTTAGCAATTTATATAATTAAAGGAATTTTGAAGTTTTTACAGAATAATTCTATAGGACTTATTTAAGGAGGAACCATGAAAGAGAAAAAATTTATATTATATGATAAAAAAAGAACTGTCAAAATAAATCTTATAACATCTGCTATATATATACTTATCATTGGTATATGTGCTGGAGCTGCAGCGTTAATATCGAAATCAGCCGACAGGAGCTATAATGATGGATGGGGTTATTTAGGACTGATACTACTTGTAATTTTTGCAATTCTCTTTATCCTAATTCTCTACACAGTATTACTTCCTTTATTTTTAAAGCTCCATAATAACTATATTGATAACCTTAAAAATTTAGTTGGGGTTTTTGTGTGCAATGCAGTAATCACAGTATTTATGTGGAATAGTTTTGGATATAAGTTTGCACTAGCCTTTATTGCAACAGATATTTTTGGCATGCTATTGACCTTAACACTCAAGCATAGAAATATAGAGAAAAAGAGTAAAATTGACTAAGATCTAAAAAGATAAAGCAGCACCTTATAGGTGCTGCTTAGCTTTTTTTAGAAAACTCTGTTTTACATTTAGGACATGTTACTGTGATCTTTCCTTGACCTCTAGGAACCCTAAGGCTCTGCTTGCAATTAGGACAGGAAAAATATTTGTGGGTTTTCATGTACTTCATTCTATTGATTCTTACCTGCGCCTTAGCTTTGATGGGATTCCAAAGCTTTAAAAATTTTATATTTTCACCATAGCGCTTGGAAATATTTTTTGAGAATATACGCACATATGCAACTATTATAAGAATAAAGGATAAAAGTGATAATGGGTAAAAGTCGGCAATAGAAGATATAATGCTAATGGCAAAGGAGAGAATTATTATAGCTATGGAAAGCTGATCGACTCCATATCTTCCATACATGAGTTTTCTGAAAAAATTCATCATTGAAAACACCTCTTAAAGTAGTTAATATTTAGTATTGAGAGCAGACTTTATTAAAAGTCTGCTCCTATTTTTGATTATAAACAGTTTTAATTGTCTTCCACTGAATTAATTATACATTAAATATTGAAAAGAAACCATTTATACCTTGGAAGGAAAGCTTGGGCTGTTTTCAATATGTGAGAATGAACTTATGACTTGGGTAAAGATTCCTCGTCTGTTTTTAATATGTGTTAATGAACTTATGCTTCGGGTAAAGATTCCTCAGCTGTTTTTAATATGTGTGAATGAACTTATGCCTCGGGAAGTGCACCCTCGTCTGTTTTCAAAATGTGCATAAACTCCTCTCCAGTGATGGTTTCCTTTTCTAGGAGATAGGAGGATAGTTCGTGAAGCTTAGGCTCATTATCTTTTAAAATATTATAGGCTTTATTGTAGGCCTTGTTAATTACTTCTATTACCTCTTCATCAATCTTCCTGGAGGTTTCTGGTGAGCAAGCAAGAGAAGCATCTCCTCCTAGGTACTGATTACTTACTGTTTCCAGTGCTGTCATACCAAAGCTGTCACTCATACCAAGTCTTGTGATCATGGCTCTAGCAAGCTTGGTTGCCTGCTCAATATCGTTGGATGCACCGGAGGTAATTGAATTAAATATCAGAGCCTCGGCTGCACGGCCACCGGTAAAGGTAGTAATTTTATTCACAAGCTCCTCCTTAGACATAAGGAAGTGCTCATTTTCTTCTATTTGCATGGTATATCCTAAAGCACCAGAGGTTCTAGGAATTATAGTTATTTTATGAACTGGGGCAGAGTGACTTTGCATAGCAGCTACTAGAGCATGGCCTATCTCATGATAAGCTATTATTTTCTTTTCTTCTTCAGAAATAACAGCATTCTTTCTCTGATAACCAGCAATAATAACCTCTACGGACTCTTCTAAATCACCTTGATAAACAATATTTCTACCCATACGAACAGCTCTTAAGGCTGCTTCGTTGATGATATTAGCAAGCTCAGCACCGGAAGCACCAGAGGTAGCTCTTGCTATGGCATTAAAATCTATATTATCTGCCATTTTGATGTTTTTTGAATGTACTTTTAAGATAGCTTCACGGCCGGCTAAGTCAGGAAGTTCTACAGGAACTCTTCTGTCAAAACGTCCAGGTCTAAGAAGAGCCTTATCTAAGCTTTCCGGTCTGTTAGTTGCAGCAAGAATTACTACACCCTTTTTACCATCAAAGCCATCCATCTCTGTTAATAGCTGATTTAAGGTCTGTTCTCTTTCATCATTACCAGAGAAACCACCGTTATCACGTTTCTTACCAATAGTGTCTATTTCATCAATAAAGACTATACAAGGAGCCTTTTCCTGTGCCTGTTTAAAGAGATCTCTTACCTTTGCAGCACCCATACCAACAAACATCTCTACAA
>JAEXZL010000121.1 GCA_023451395.1 Bacillota bacterium
TAGGGCAATTGATGAATTCCATGGCTTTAAAGCATATAGACCCTACAATGTTTTAGAAGTAAGCCTAGAAGATAGTAATCCTATTACCTTAACAGGGTATTCTAGGAAGGTTGATACAGGATTTACTAGTAGTATGAAGGCTGTGTTAAGGGGAGAAAATAAGGAAAAAATAATAAATGAGCTTCTTAAAATATTTAATGAAATAGCACTGGAAAAGCAGCCTTAAAAATAAAGGCTGCTTTATTTAGCTATTTTTTTGTATACCTCAAGGGTTTTTGCAGCAGTTTCCTTCCAGGAAAAGTCTTTGCTTCTTTTTAGACTAGCTAATTTGTATTTTTCCATAAGATCCTTGTTATTTAAAAGCTTAACCATAGCCTCGGCTATTTTTTCTTCATTATGAGGATTTATTAGAATGCCATTTTGGGCAACCACTTCAGGTATTGAACTTAAATTAGAAGTGATAACCGGTGCTCCGCAGCTCATTGCTTCAAGAGGAGGGAGACCGAACCCCTCATAAAGGGAGGGATATATAAAGGCTTCACATCCACTATAAAATATAGGGAGAAGCTTTTCTTCCTGAAAACCTAGAAATTTAATTTTGTCATTTATAGAAAGAGTTGTGGTTTTCTTATAAAGTCTTTCTCCTTCATCTTTTAGGGAACCTATGATTACAAGATAATGTTCATCTTTAAAGGAAGTATATGCTTTTGAAAAGCTATTTATTAGAGCCTCTACATTTTTCCTTGCACTAAAGCCTCCTAGGTATAGGATATAAGGTTTATCAATGTTATACAGATCTAAAAGCATTTTTTTGCAGTATTCTTTATCTAATGGGGTAAATATTTCCTCTGCTGCCAAGGGGATAGAAAAGATTTTTTCAGAAGGTAGCCAGGGGAAAAATTTTAAAATATCTCCTTTAGAGTGCTCTGAAACAGTAATAATTCCATCACTTGCATCTAATATTTCAGGTATCGTCTTTATAAAGGATTTTAAATAACCCTTTCCTACGGTTTCTGGAAGAATATAAGGGATAAGATCATGAATGGTGCAGATCTTTTTTGAAGAAGAAGTGTTTTGAATACCCATGCCGTTTTGAGGTACATGGTATAGATCTATACCTTCTTTCTCAATGCTTGCAGGAAAATAGTATGTCTCAAAAAAACGATGATGTTTTTTTGAGGCTAATTTAATTTTTGTATTACTTTTTTTTAATGAATTATAGTTTTCTCCACACCAATAGATTGTATATAAGTTTTCTTTATCTATATTAATAAGATTTTTAAGAAGCTTTTCAGTATAGGTGCCGATACCTGTGCCTTTATATAAATTTGCACCTCTAGCATCCATGGCAATTTTCATAAGTCCTCTCCTTAGCTAAAGAATTATATAATATTAATATTAATAAAGATAAGGGTTTGTGAATAACTATCACAGCTTATATTTTTATTTCATATACTAGAAAAGAAGCAGTTCCGGAGGAAGAGTAAAGGGTGGAAGCTATTATAGATGCCATAGAAAAAAACTATGACATTAAAATAAATTATTTAGAGAAAATCAAAAATGTCTATAGAATATATGGGAATGATCAATGCTACTGTTTAAAGCTTATTAGATATCATTACCCACATTTTAAATTTATTTTAGCTGCCATGGAGCATCTTTATAAAAAAGGTTTTGATGGATCAGTTCCTATACTTTCAAATAATCATGGGGAAAAGTATATAAGCTTTAAGAAAGCCTACGGATATCTAACCCCTTGGGTCAATGCTAGGGAAAGTAATTATGATAATCCCTATGACTTAGCCATTGCTTCAAGTACCTTGGGAAAGCTTCATATTGCTAGTGAGGGCTTTAAAATAGAAAAGGATATGGAACCTAGGGTGGGGTGGTTTAGGTGGATAAAAACCTTTAAAACAAGAGCTTTGGAAATAGAGGATTTTAGAAGGAGAATTAATCAAAAGGCAAGAAAGAGCTCCTTTGATATGTTATATTTGTCCATGATGGAAAAGGAGCTAATAGCAGTTGAAAGATCAATTACAGCGTTAGAAGAAGGAAATTACAAAGAAAGAATGCTTAAAGATGTATATAAAAGAGGTTTCTGTCATCATGATTTTGCTCATCACAACGTTCTTATAGGAAATAACAATCAGGTAAATATAATAGATTTTGATTACTGCATTTTAGATAGCAACCTTCATGACTTAAGTAGTCTTCTTATTAGAGCTATGAAAAACGGTAAATGGGATATGGAAAAACTGAATCTTATTCTTGATAGTTATAGAAATGTTAAGGAAATAAAGCAAGATGATATTCCTCTTATGGCAGCCTTTATGGATTTCCCTCAGGACTATTGGCAGGTTGGAATACAGTATTATTGGGAACAGCAGGAATGGGGAGAGAAGTTTTTTCTTACAAAGCTCATTAAGATAAAAGAGGATATACAGGATAGGGAAGAATTTGTGAAGGAGCTTAGGGATTATAAATTAAGCGGAGGTTAAGGAATGATAACTAGAGAACCAAGCAGCTTTAAAGAATATGCTGAAGGCAAGGGAATTAACATTAGTGGGGAGAAACTAGAGGATAATAAGCATCCCTGGAAGCTTAGTACTAAAGAAGCATCAGAAAAGCTTGAAATAATAGCAGAGATTCAAAAGGCTTTTAAAGGATATTCAGGAGCAGTAGGCAAGAGATTACCTAATTCCATAGGAGCTTTAATTGAGAGCAGTAAGGTACAGATAAAAAGGCTTAAAAGAGATTTAGTTAATTTAGAAAAATACTCACCTCTTAATGAATTTGAAGAGCTTATTAAGGCTGTAGGAGAAAAATACTTAGAAAGAGCTGAAAATTCCTTAAAGGAGGCTAGGGGGCCATATTATATAGATTGCATATATAGAAGTATGAGAGATAATGAAATTTCCCTAGGAAATGTTAATCCTGATAATGTGTATAGGAGAGAAAAACTCATAATAAGAGATATAGAAAGCTGTTCCTATAATCTTGTTGAATGTGATGCTATAAGCTTTTTAAGTAAGGCAAAGAGAAGAAAAATAAGTTTGAATTATATAGAGCTTATAGACAGCTTTTGTCTATGGCATGATTTAGAAAGTGAGAGTAGAGTCTTTATAAGGGCAATGGTTAATTACCCTTATGAATTTATGAGGGCTTGTAGCAGATATAGAAATATTAAGAAGGATTGGACAGCAGATGAGTATCTTGAAAATCTTAAAGAAGCTATAAGGAAAGACGGTGAAGTAATCTAAGAGGAGAGAAAGGAATGGATATAAAATACCAGGAGAGAAAACAGCTTTGTTCCTATGATTTAGATGTAGGGCTTTTTGAAGAGTTTAATATAGAGGTCTTTGACTTACAGCCCCTAAGAAACGTCTTTCTTCTTCAAACTAATAGAGGAAAAAGAATATTGAAAAAAATAAACTATGATACCTTAAGATTAGAGTTTATTGTATATGCTTTAAACTATATAAAGGACGGATTTTCAAGGGTTATAAACTATGATAGAGGAAGATCGGAAAAGCCGTATGTATCCTGGGAAGGAGAGATTTATACCCTACTTCCAGTTATTGAGGGAAGAGAGTGTGAGGTATCAAATCCTGTAGATATTAATTTTGCAGTGAAAGGAATCAAGGAGCTTCATTTATCTTCAAAAGGCATAGAAGAACACTATAAAAAATATGCTAAAGAGCTTAGCGAGGAGAGTATAACAAAGGGAAGTCTTTCAGGCAGAATGGATGATGATTTATTACTTTTAATGGACTTGAGGTCTTGGGTTAAGAAATATAATAAACAAAGCCCAATAGATAATTTGTTTTTAAAGGAGTATGATTATTTAGTCCAGGAGGTTACAGATTCTATAGAAGCTTTAAAAAACAGTAAGTATATAGAACTAAGTGTAAATCCAGAAAATGCCGTTCTTTGCCATGGAGATTTAGCACATCATAATATACTTATAAGAGATGAAAAAAGTTATTTTTTAGATTTTGACTATTGCAGTATTGATTTAAGAGTTAAGGATGTTGCTTCTTTTATAGAAAAAAGTATTAAGGGCTCTGCTTATGATTTAGAAAAAGCTGAGGAAATAATAAATTTATATAATCAAAGTGCACCTTTAACAGCAGAGGAAATGGAACTAATTTATATAATAATTAAATACCCAAAAGATTATATTGATCTTTTACGGAATTATTATTTTAAGGGAAAAAGCTGGGAAGAAAGAACTTTTTTAGAACGTCTAGAAAGGAAGCTTAAGAGTAGAGAGGATAAAAAACAATTTTTAGAAGAGTTTAAAGCTAGGTATAAAACTTTATAAAAAATCCCACCACCCATAAGAATATGGACTGGTGGGATTTTTTGTCATCAATTATAATCATAGTTATACAGCTTGTTATACAGCTCATAAATTATAGCTTTTTTATTAGAACTTAAATCTCTTTATAGGCATTTATGGTTGATAAAGCTGTCTTATTCCAATTAAAATCAAAGGAGCGTTCTAGCCCCTTAAGGCTTAATTCATTTCTTAAGGCAGTGTCCTCGGCTAGTAGTTCTAAGGATCTACATAGCTCATCAATATCATAAGGATCTATTAGCAAAGCGCTATCTCCCAGCACCTCTGGCAGCGCTGTAGCTCTTGATGCAATAACTGGTGTACCGCAGGCCATGGCTTCTAGAGGTGGAAGACCGAAGCCTTCATAAAAGGAAGGATAGCAAAGAAGTAAAGCTCCGTTATAAAAAATAGGCAAATCCTCCAAAGGTATAAAGCCAGTAAAGATTACAGAGTCTTCAATTAATAAATCCTGAGCTCGTTGCTTATAGAGGCTATAGGATTTTCCCTTCTTACCAGTTATAACAAGCTTTAATTCCTTTGATTTACTCTTGCTTAAAAGTTTAGAAAAGGCATCAATAAGTCCAAGAATATTTTTTCTAGGGGAAAATCCACCTACATATAAAATAAATCTTCCTGTAATTGAGTATTTTTCTTTTAAAACCTTGTGACAATAGGTCATATCCAGGGGTTTATATATATCTTCTGCGGCTAAGGGGGTTACATATATTTTTTCAAGAGGATAATTATATTCTCTAGCTATATCCTCCTTAGAAAAATTTGAAACAGTTATGATTCCCTGGCAGCTTGATAATATATTAGGCATATCCTCAGTAAATATTTTAAGGTATTTATCTCCCACGGTTTCCGGAAGTTTTAGAGGTATTATATCATGTAGAGTAATGACCTTTTTACAGGGTAAATTAAGTGGAAGACCTACACCATTCTGCGGTACATGATAGATATCAACATCCTTTAAGGGCATTGTTTTAGGAGTGTTTATGCTATCCCAAAACTCCGAGGTTTCCTTGGTATTTATATATGAAAGAGAAAAATTTTTCTTGTAGGCTATGATTGAGGAGGAGTTTTCAGGCTCTAGAATATGATAATTATTTATAGGATCTATGACATTAATATTTTTTAAGAGCTGATAGGTGTAAGTACCAATACCTGTACCTCTATACCAGTGAGCTGCTCTTCCATCTATTCCAATTTTCATGAAAGCATCCTTTCAAAATGTTTATAGTTTATTATATTAATCCTTAGAAGATTTGTTAATAAATGACCTTTCCACCACATATAAATTATATAGGGGGTGAGTAAGATGATGAGAGAATTTGAGATAGAAAGACAATTTAATATTAAAATTGAAACCATTAAACCAAATAAGGGCGTATATCATCTTAAAACAAATAAGGGTGAAAAATGCATGAAAAAAATAAACTACGGAGCTCAAAAGCTATTATTTGTTTATGGAGCAAAGGAGCACCTCATAAATAGCGGATTTACGGGAATTGATAGATATGAACTTAATATAGAGGGAGAGCCCTATGCCGTTGTTAATGAAGATATATACACACTTTCAAAATGGATTCCAGGAAGAGAATGCGATTTCTATAATATGGATGAGGTAGCTTTAGCTTCTCAAAACCTTGCTATGCTACATATAGCCTCTAAGGGCTATGAGCCACCGGAAAACAGCAAGCTAAAAAGTGATTTAGGAAGATGGCCTCATCTTATGGAAAAAAGAATAAAGGCATTAGATAAAATGAGAGATATGGTACGAAAGAAATCAAGCAAAACAGATTTTGATATGAGCTATATTAAAGCAATGCAGTTTTATAAGGATAGAGGGCGGGAGGCTCTGGAAACATTGTTAAGCTCAGCTTATTTTGAGCTATGCCAGAAAGCAGAGGAGAATAAGAGCTTCTGCCATCATGACTATACCTATCACAATATTGTTATTGATGAAGAGGGTGTTATGAATGTTATTGACTTTGATTACTGCAAGAGAGAAATTAGGATATATGATATATGCAACTTTATGGTGAAGGTTCTAAAAAGGAATCATTGGGATATAAGCTTCGCAGAAAGTATTTTAACTGCCTATAATAAAATAACCCCTCTTATGGAAGAGGAATATAGGGTGTTATATGCCTTTTTACTTTTTCCTCAGCGATTTTGGAGATTGGCAAACAGATATTATTATAATGAGATGAACTGGGGACAAAATACTTTCTGTAAGAAGATAGATAGCTTAATTGGTGAACAGGAAGAATATTTAAATTTTTTAAAGCTCTATAGAGAAAAATTTAGCATAATTCAATAGAGAGAACCACTTACAATAGGGTGAATATAATATTAGTGAAATTGCTTATAGGAGCTTAAAGAGTGGATATTGGAGATATTGTTGTAAGAAAATCCTATGGTCGGGATATATCCTTTAAAATTATAGACATTAAGGAGGAAAATAATTCTGTAATATATATCTTAAAGGGGATAAATATAAGAATTATTGCTGATGCAAGGGAAGAAGACCTTGAGGAGGTTAGTAAGGAGTACAATGGGGAAAAGGATAGGATATTTAATTCTAGAGTAAATGATGTTATTAAGAAAGTTATAGAAGGCAGAGGTCATACAAGGAAGATTTACAGAAACCCAAAAGTCATACCTACAAAAGAGCTGGTCTTCGGAAGGCCGGGAAAGATACTTCACATTGATGGGGATGAAAATTATTTAGAGGCATGTTTAAAGGCATACAAGCAGCTAGAATTAGATGCTACAGGCTTTGTTATTCCAGAGCGGGAACAACCCCTTAAGGTAGTGGGGCTTGTTATGGAGATAAAGCCTGATATTGTTGTCCTTACTGGCCACGATGGTATGTTAAAGGATACAACTCGATTTTTAGATATAAATAATTATAGAAACTCAAGATACTTTATTGATTCAGTAACAGCTTTAAGGAATTATAACTCTAGCTATGATGAGCTGGTAATCTTTGCTGGAGCATGTCAGTCCTGTTATGAAAAAATACTAGATTCTGGTGCAAATTTTGCAAGTTCGCCTAATAGGGTCCTTATCCACTGTTTAGATCCGGTATTTATATGCGAAAAAATTGCTTATACCAATATAGAAAAGATAGTAAATATAACTGATGTGCTGGAAAATACTATCACAGGAACCAAAGGAATAGGTGGTCTCCAAACTAGAGGGAAATACAGGGAGGGATATCCAAAATCTTCATATATATAAAAATAAGGAAGCCTAATAGGCTTCTTTTTTATATGGGTTGTAAATATTTACAAAGCTCATATAATGAAATATTAATATATAATTCCTTCATATAAGAAATAAGAAAAATTCCATTGAATTATAAGAGTAATGAAATATATAATGTATAAAAATTCTTTTTATATAGAAAAACAAGGAATAATCAAGGGAAAATAAAGAATAAATGAATATATATTAAAAATATCCTTCATATAATATTGACTTATCTTACTGTGAGGGATATAATTTGAAAATATAAAATGAAATATTTAAGTGTAATAATTGCAATTTGGAGGAAAAAGAATGATTAGATTAGATAATGTAAATAAAAAGTTCGGAGATTTATGGGTACTAAAGAATGTTAATCTTAAAGTGGCAGAAGGAGAAAAACTTGTTATCATAGGACCAAGTGGCTCGGGAAAAAGTACACTTATTAGATGTATGAATTATCTTGAAGAACCCACCTCAGGAGAGGTTTATTTAAATGGAGAAAGAGTTACGAAAAATAACAGGACTTCAGTGACAAGAAAGAATACCTCTATGGTATTTCAGCAGTTTAATCTTTATCCTCATATGACTGTCCTTGAAAATTTAACTCTTGCACCAGTAAAGCTTCAGGGCTTAAAGAAAAAACAAGCTGAGGAGCAAGCTATGGTGTATCTTAAAAAGGTTGGACTTGAAGAGAAAGCAAACAGTTATCCTCAAAATTTATCTGGAGGACAGCAGCAGAGAGTAGCTATAGCTAGGGCTCTTGCCACAAAGCAGAAAATAATACTCTTTGATGAGCCAACCTCAGCCTTAGATCCAGAAATGGTTAAAGAAGTATTGGATGTAATGGTAAGTTTATCTAAGGAGAATATAACAATGGTTGTAGTTACTCATGAAATGGGTTTTGCAAGAGAAGTGGCAGATAGAGTGATTTTCATGGATGATGGTAACATTTTAGAGGAGGGAAATCCGGAGCATTTCTTTAGAAGTCCTACTAATGAAAGAACTAAAGCTTTTTTAAGCAAGATTCTTCATTAAAAAATCATTATAAGAGAAGCAGTAATTTTCATGATTGGTGAATATTCTAATGAGCGTATTAAGGTAAGTATTAATTATAATGGAGGGATATTAAATGAAATTATCAAAAAAAATAATAGGGTCTATAGTACTATCTTCCTTATTGCTTTTAAGCGCATGTACCTCAGGAGATGTGTCTGAAGGAGGGGCAATAAACAAAATTAAAGAAAGAGGAGTTTTAAAGGTAGGGGTGAAAGTGGACGTGCCTAAATTTGGCTACAAGGATCCTGCCACAGAGGAAGTTGCTGGAATGGAAATTGATATTGCTAAAAGTATTGCAAAGGAGATTTTAGGTGATGAATATAATGTAGAGGTTCAAGGTGTTAGTGCAAAGACAAGGGGTCCTCTTCTAGACAATGGTGAAATTGATCTTGTCATTGCTACCTTTACAATTACTGATGAACGAAAGGAAACCTATAACTTCTCAGATGCCTATTTTGAAGATGGTGTTGGTCTGCTTGTCAAGAAAGATGCTGGTGTTAAGAGTTTAAAGGATTTAGATGGAAAGACCATAGGTGTTTCTCAGACCTCTACCACTAGAGCAGCTCTTGAAAAAGCTGCTGGTGATCAGGGAATAACTTTAAAATTCAGTGAGTATGCTACTTACCCAGAAATAAAAGCAGCATTAGATTCAGGGCGTGTTCAGTGCTTTGCTGTTGATGCAGCTATATTAAACGGATATGTGGATGATTCGTCAGTAATATTAGAGGATAGGTATTCTCCTCAGGAATATGGAGTGGCATCAAAGAAGAGTAATACTGATTTAGCAGAGCTAGTAAACAAAACTATAAAGGATATGAAAGATAGCGGAGAGTTGGATTCCTTAATAGAAAAGTGGGAGATTAAATAATGAGCTCACCCTTTTCTGTTCAAAAGTGGATGAGTCTCTTTAAAAACTGGAGGTTTCTAGGAGAGGGGCTAGTAGTAACCTTTGAGGTTGCTTTACTAGCTTTATCTCTTGCATTATTCCTGGGAATTATTTTTGGTGTGCTTTCTACATCGAAATATAAGGTGTTTAAAATTATAAGCAGGATATATGTGGAGTTTTTTCAGAATACTCCCTTAGTTATACAGATATTTTTCCTTTATAATGGACTTCCTTATGTGGATATTGTGCTTCCGGTTTTTGCTATAGGAGTATTGGGAGTGGGGGTATATCATGGTGCTTATATTTCTGAGGTTGTAAGAACAGGGATACAGGCAGTTCCTAAGGGACAGATAGAATCTGCTCAGTCACAGGGCTTCGATTACCTTCAAACCATGAGATATGTAATACTGCCACAAGCTGTAAGAATAATACTGCCTCCTCTAACAAATCAGGCTGTTAACCTTATAAAGAATACCTCCGTACTAGCAATGATAGCTGGAGGAGATCTGATGTATCAGGCAGACTCCTGGGCTTCAACCACTTTGAATTATGGACCAACTTATATTATAACTGGAGCTCTATATTTCTTATTGTGCTTTCCGCTAACAAAACTTATAAGAAAAATGGAGCTTAGAGATAAAAGAATTGTAAAAATTAATAAGAATCAGGAGGTGGCATAGCTATGGCAGAGATATTTACTCCAGTAAATTTAAAGTTTCTCTTTAACGGATTAAAGCTAACAATGCTCATAGCAGGTTCCTCTATGCTTTTGAGTCTTATTTTTGGTACTATATTGGCTATAGCAAGAAACTATGGCAGGGGTTTAATAGCTGCAGTAGCAACGATATATATTGAACTTTTTAGAAGCACACCCAATCTTCTATGGATACTTGCAATAAGATTTCTTGTGCCCATAGAACCCATGTATTCAGGGATACTATCCTTTACTCTCTTCACCAGTGCTGTGGTAGCCGAAATACTTAGAGGTGGTTTTAATGCCGTTGGCAAGGGCCAATTTGAAGCGGCTTATTCTCAAGGTTTCACCTTTCTTCAAACCTTATGGTATATAATTATGCCTCAGTGTTTTAAGTATAGTGTTCCAGCTCTTTTATCTCAGATTATTACGGTAGTAAAAGACACAGCCTTTCTATGGACGGTATCCATTGAAGAATTTACAGGAAAGGGTATGATACTCATGGGTAGCTTTGGAACAACAGCCCAGGTATTTACCCTGTTTGGTTTTATGGCTTTAATCTATTTTGTAATTAATTTTATGCTATCTATAATAGTAAGAGGCCTTCAAAAAAAGTCTTTGGCATAATAAAGGGAAGCTCTAAGGGGACACTTCTCATAAGGAAGTGGCCCCTTAGCTATTGTTAGAGGTTAGATATTATTAGCTGATTAAGGTAAATTTTTATTTTAAAGGTATAATGAGATAAGAAAGGGTAAATAATAGAGAATGTTCTAAAGTCACTAAAGTTCACAAAACATTAACATTGACAAAGGATATAATTAAGTGATAAAATAATTAGTTTATTTGACATGCGGTACCAATCAGTGTATAATATAAAATGAAGAAAGAGGGTGTTTAGCATGGAAAAAGTAAAGACTATATCGGCAATAAAGAAGGATATTGAAACCCATATAGGTGAAAGAGTTACTTTAAAGGCTAATGGAGGAAGACGTAAGGTTTTCGTAAACGAAGGGGTTTTAGAAAGTGCTTATCCAAGCATTTTTGTTATTCGTTTAGATAATGACACCCAAAGGACAGTGACATATAGTTATTCAGATGTTCTCACAAATACAGTTCAAATATCCTTCGTAAGTATTTAGGCTTCTGAAAACCAAACCGCATCTATTTAATAGATGCGGTTTCGCATTTTAGAGCAATATTTAATATTCCTATTAAATATTGCTCGTTTATTTTAAGTGAAAATTTTTATTCTAAAAATAAAAGGATATAAATAGATATAAAAAAAGAAAGATGGTGGGTTTCCATCTTTCAACTATGGTATAAAAGGGTATTGAGAATTTATGAGAGGTTATATGGTCAATAACCATTTATTATATTACGACATTAACTGATGATTGTCAACAGTAAAAAATTACTTTTTTTCAGTTTTTTTGTTGTATTTCATAGAAAACGTTACATAAGTTACGAATTGTTAACAAATATATTTCTGTATAGTGAGTTATATTCTTATCTCTTCAGCTATATAAATAGTAATAGGTATTTTATGGGAGGGATAACATGCCGGAAATTAATTTTATTAGTGAGGCTATAGACTTTGAACAGCTTTTGAAGGAAAATTATACGGATACAATGGTCAAGGGTGAATATTTAATTCCTGATACTCATCCAGATGTGATAAAGATACTAATGATTGGTGCAAGACCTGTAATTATTAATTCTGAAATTATGCAAGATAAAATCTATCTAGAAGGACAAGTAGAATATAATGTTCTTTATTTCTCTAAGGAAGAGGAAAGAACTGTCCTTAACAGCGTGACTTACAATGATAAATTTAACAGTCAATTAGAAGTTGGGGGAGCGGAACATAAAATGCTATGTGAAGCCGACTGTGATGTAGAACATATTAATGCAAGTATTATCAATGAAAGAAAAATTGCTGTAGATGGAATTTTTAATATTAAATGCAGTGTCTATGAAAATAGAACCATAAACTTGATTAAGGATATGGATTCTTCTGAAAATGTACAAATGCAAAGGATTAGTACTTCCATAGATAAGGTTGTAGGAAGTTTAAAGGAGGATATAATTGGTAGATCCAGTTTGCAAGTGCCTGCGGATAAGCCGGAAATAGGCAAGGTGCTTAAGATATCAGCTCTTCTTCATAAGAAGGATTTGAGAGTTATGGAGGGGAGGGTACAATGCGGTGCTTTCTGTAAAATAAATGTTATCTATAGAGGAGCAGAAGGTAACGAAATAAATGTTCTTGAAGATGATGTTTATATAAATGAAGATTTTGAGCTTCAGAATGCTCTTCCTAATATGCTTCCTCTCTGTGATTTCACAATGTTTAATGCAGAATATGCTATTAGAGAGGATGAAGTAGGAGAGAAGAGAATCATCGATGTAGAGGTTCCTGTAAAAGCTCTCATAAAGATAGTCTCCAGGGAGAACATCGATACAATAAAGGATGCGTATTCTCCAAATACCTCTATGGAACTCACTAGAGAAAATTATAGTTTGGTGATGATGCTTGGGCAAAATACATCAGAAAATATAGTTAAGGATAATATATATTTAGAACCGCAAGATCCAACTCCTCTCCAGGTATTAGCTACCCTAGGAAGGGTATCTATTGTAGATAAAAAGGTAATGGATAATAGGGTATTGCTAGAGGGATTGATAAAGGGTGAAGTTATATATAGAACAAATGATGAAAATAACAGTGTTAATATAGTTTCGGGAGATATACCCTTTAATGCTTCTGTTGATATACCTGGATTAAAAATTGATATGTTTTCAAGGGTTAGGATGAACTTAGAGAGTATTGAAGCGGATATTGAAGCAAATACTCTTGCTCTTAAAGCTGTTGTAGGAGTTAACGCCAGAGGGTATTATAATACCTCTAGGGATTTCTTAGTTTCGGTAAAATGCAGTGAAGAGCAGCAAAATAGCAAATATAGTAGTATTACTATTTATATGGTTCAGCCTGATGATAATCTTTGGGAGGTAGCCAAGAAATATCATACAACCCAGGAAGAGCTTATAAGACTTAATGACCTAGAGGTAGATTCAGAGATTAAGAGTGGAGATAAGCTGCTTATTCCTGGAAGAGCTCTTCTGTAAATGAAAAATATTATATAAAAAGCAAACTCTATGATTTGTATCATAGAGTTTTGTTTTTTGGTTAAAATAAAAAGGCTTATTATTTAAATTGAATAATAAAGGAAACTGTGGATAAAATAAAAAAATGCAATATTAGGGAGTGATATAACACTGTGGACATAAAGAGAAATCTTATCATAATAGGAGGGGCAGAGGATAAAGAAGGAAATAAAGAGATATTAAAGGAAGTTTGCTCATCTATAGATAAAGATAAGGACAAATTACTTATAGCTACCCTAGCTACTGAAGAACCCGTGGAGGCTGGAAAGAGATATAGAAATATCTTTAGCTCTTTAGGGGTGAAAAATATCAGCATTCTAAATATTTCCGAAAGATCTGAAGGTTTCTTAGAAGGTAATGTAAAGCTTATAATCGAAGCAGGGTTAATTTTTTTTACTGGAGGAGATCAGCTTAGAATTACAAGTTTAATTGGAGGAACACCAGTAGGCTATGCAATAAAAGAAGGTTATGAAAAGGGCTGTGTTTATGTAGGAACTTCCGCTGGAGCATCTGCAGCTTGTGACAATATGATTGTTGCTGGAGAGGATGAAGAATCTGCTAGAAAATGCACTTTAAAAATGTCTCCAGGACTTGGTCTTATAGAAAATGTAATAATAGATCAGCATTTCATCCAAAGAGGAAGAATAGGCAGGATATTGACAGGTATAGCTCAAAATCCATCAGTGCTTGGAATAGGTATTGATGAGGATACGGCGATAGTTGTCTATAATAATTCATTTTTAAGGGTTATTGGCTCTGGAGCTGTCTATATTATTGATGGTAGAGATATAAGTTATACTAATGTATCGGAGCAATACCAGGAGGAAATTCTATCTATATTTAATGTAAAAATGCACATACTTAAGAAAGGCAATGCCTTTGATCTTAGCAAAAGAGTACCCATAGAGGAGGAAGAAGCTTAATGAAAATCCTAGATTACAGGATTTATGAGGGTAAAAACATCTACTCTCATAAAAAATCCATAAAGTTAACAGTGGATTTAGAGGGATATAAGGATATACCAAGCTCGAAAATACCAAACTTTAATTATAATATTCTAAATATTCTTCCGGAGCTTAGAGAGCATCGCTGCGGCATATATCAGGAAGGGGGCTTTGTTATCCGACTTGAGGAGGGTACCTATCTTGCTCATATTTGCGAGCATATGATTATTGCAATGCATAATCGTATTGGAATTGATATATGCTTTGGTAAGGCTAGAGAAATAAAGGATGACTTATATTATATAATCTTTCAATACAGCTACAAACAAACTGCCTTAGCTATCGCTAATCTGGCAGTGGAACTAGTTAATGCCCTTACAAAGAATATTGCAATAGATTTTCATGAACAGCTTGAGCATATAAAGGCAATAATGAAGAGGGAAGTTATAGGGCCATCTACAGAAGCTATTTGTTCTGCGGCATTAGAGAGAGGGATACCTGTAATGTCATTGGGAGACAGTGGCTATTATCAGCTTGGTTATGGGAAGCAAGGGCGAGTGATTGAAGCGGCAATATCCCCTGAGACCTCTTGTGTAGGGGTGGATATATCCTGTGATAAGCTTCTCACAAAAAAGCTTTTAGATCAACAATGGATACCTGTCCCTCAGGGAGCTAAGGTTCATAATGCTTTAGAGCTATTAAAGTTGGCAGACAATATGGGATATCCAGTGGTGCTGAAACCTCAATATGGGAGTAAAGGTAGTGGGGTATGTATAAATATAAAAGATGACATTGACCTTATGGAAAAGTATAGTGAGCTTAAGGGGAAATTTAACGACTTAATTATTGAAAAGTGTCACAAAGGAAAAGATTACAGAGTATGTGTGGTTGATTATAAAGTTTGTGCTGTAGCCTTAAGAATACCTCCCTTTGTTATGGGGAATGGAAGTAGTACAATTATAGAACTAATTGAAGAAATTAATTCCCAGGAATCAAGAGGGGATGATCATGAAAAACCGCTGACTAAGATTAAAATTGATGGAGATGTATTAAGATGTCTGTATAATAAAAATTACAATTTAGATATGGTACTTTCCAAAGGAGAAAGTTTATTCTTAAGGGAAAATGCAAATATATCCACTGGAGGAGTGGCTATAGACTGTACTGAAGAAATATGCAGTGAAAATATTGAAATATGCATAAGAGCTGCTAAAGCCTTAGGACTTGATATTTGCGGAATAGACTTATGCTGTAATGATATTAGTAAACCACTTCAAGGACAGCAGGGTGTAGT
>JAEXZL010000145.1 GCA_023451395.1 Bacillota bacterium
TAATGGTGATAACAATACCGCTTGATAAAGCTAGGCATTCTGCCTCAAAACCATAGGCACTGCATATCCTTAAAACAGTATCTTCTATTCTAAAAGACTCGGCACCATTTCCCAAGAGTATTTCCCCAGCAGAAAGGGCAATGTCCATAACCTTGTTAGCTTCCATTTACCATACCCCTTTAATAAATTTTTTGATGTTTAGTGATTTTACTAGTGTATTTTATAGTGAGTTTTATTGATTAATTTTGTTTTATTATAATGTAATTATATTATTTCAATTGCTTTTTAAGGTATATCATATGAATAAGCTGTTTTCCATCCTCAAGGATAGGTTCAGAATAATTGTTAAGGAAGAAGTTCACAGAAATATGAGATTGCCTGAAGCCGCAGCTCTTATAGAAGTTTAAAGTTTTCGGAGTATCACCTGTTCCAACCAAAATAGTATCATATTTATTCTTATAGTAGTGAAAAATATACTCAAGCATTTTTCTACCATAGCCTTTATTTTGAAAGGCTTCATAGGTAGCAATATTTTTTATCTCGCAGGTATCAGGACCTTCCTCTGTAACCACTGACAGGGTCTTTAAGCCCTCGTCATACAGGGCAAAAAGAGTACCTCTATTTAAATATTTATATATCATATCCTCTTGTGGATCTGCTAAAAGAAGCAAATCCATATAGCTATCTTTATTGTTTTCTATAATATGTATATCCATCAATAGCCCCCATTAGCATTAGATAAGCATATGTATAAAATTATAGCATATGAAACTGCATTTATTAGAGGTGCAATTTTTGTAGATTAATTTCTTAGGCAAATTGGAATTTACCAACGTTCTATATTTTTATTATGCTTTTGTAAATATACCTTCTTTAATTCTTCAGGTGAAATGGAATAACAAAGCATTACATCATTAAAGTACATTAACACATCACACAACTCTTCCACAAAATGATTTCTTGTTTCTTCATCATTCATAATGTGACTATCACCTTTTTTCTTGATTATATCCGCAGCTTCACCGACTTCAATCATCATCCACAATAATTGGTTACGCCCTATATCCGGTGATAGCCCACCCCATTTATCCTTATATTTTTCCTGTAATTGCTTTTGGAATTGCTGCATCTCATTTAGACCAAAATCATTCATATCAAATTCCTCCTCAAATTACTATTTATTAATATATTTCCTCAGCAGTATCTGGAAGTACCTGAATATGTTTTATAAAGGCTAAAGTATTTTGTCCTTCCTCATGATTATAAGGAAAGTCTAAGGCCTCACTAACAAAGATTGCAGCAGTTTCAAAGAGATCGCATAAAGTTAATAAAGCCTCCCAAGTGGAGTTGTAATCAGTAGTTCCATAAGTGCTTATAAGCTTATCCCACAAATCCACTTGGAGATACTTTTTAATATATTTATGAGATTTGCCAAGGTTTAAGGAAAAGCCTTTTTCTATTCCTACCTTCCAGGAAAGCATGGTGAAAAGTTCCTCACGAAGGTGATGATTAATTATATCTAAGGAATAAAGTATTTCATTTCTCCATAATCCCTTGGCACAGTATGGTGCTACCCACCAAAATTCATTGCAGCAGTTTAAGAAATCAATTTCCTTAGGCTTTTTAATCCAGTAATCCATATCACTGGGAGCATCTATTTTAGGAAGTATATTATCCTTGTCCAATAAGGGTACTGTTAACTTATCCCCTCCATAGCCTAAAAGCATACTTTCCTTTATTTCTATATGCAAATCTATTCGGTTGCCATCAGTGAATTGCATAAGATAGGTATAGGATTTATTAAAGTCTATCTCTAAGCCCTTAAGCATATCCATCTTATCTGGTTCCTGCATAATGATTAATTCACCAAAGAGGTTTATCCAATTATCATCCTCAATAAAGGAGGCTGTTTCAGTAACAACATATACAATGTCAAAATCCTGAAAGATGTCCTTAGGAGCATTGGGGTTAGCTCTGGAACCATTCATATAAACAGCACGAATTCGCTCGTCCTTCTTTGCAGTACCGAGAATTAAATCATACATCTCTTTTTCACTTCTCATTTTACTCTCCTTTAGACCTTGTAGTTTTAAAGATTACTTATTGCAAATTCAACAATTTATTATTTCACCTAATAGTGTATCTAATCTAACGGGTATTCAAGGAATGCAAATTCAATAATGTTATTCATTCACTAAAAAAGCTGTTATGATATATGCATTATCATAACTAAGCATGGATTTGCCTCACCCCATAATTCCTTGAAGCATTCTAAGGGCTTAAATCCCATAGATGTGTAGTATTGTCTTGTTTTTTTATAGAAGGGATCAGGATGGGATGCATCTAGGGTTTTAACCTGTAAAAACTCAAAACCCTCCTCCTTACACCAATTATAACATTCATTAAACAGTGCCTTTCCAATACCCTTACGGTGGTATTCCTTGTCAATGCCCATCACATAGATTTCTGCTGTATAGTTATTATTTTTCTTAATTGAAAGGAAGCCTGTTGCCATATCCTTGTCCATGTTCTCGTTAAAGGAAGCCCAAAAAGGCATTGTGCTGCTTTCTCTCACATATTCCTCTAATGCTTCAGGAATCCCAAACCATTGGGGGAGATTATTTAATATCCTGCTGGATATATCCTTCTTTATTTCACAATCCTCAATTCTCTTAATTATCATAAAACCCTCCCATAACATAATTATAATAAAATATCTTTGTAAGCATAAAGCTTTCATTATTCTAATTCTTTTATAAAAATAATTTCTAAGGGCTCTTTTGGTATTAATAAAGAACCTGCATCTTTATAATTTAGCTTTCTATAAAAATGCTGAGAATCCTCATTTGACAATGCTGATGTCATAACTAAATTATAATTCATTTCTTTCATTTTATTTTCCCAATACAAAGCTAACTTTTTACCAAAACCTTTGCCTCTGTATTTTTCAAGGATAAAAAGCATATTCATAAATGGAGTGTTGTCCCAAAACAAATTATATCTAAGCCATCCAACAAACTCACCAGCATTTTCTATAATGATTACCCTGTTTTGTTCTATTATTGACATTAATTGATTTTTGGATATATGTTTATCATAAGTGCTTATTAATTTAATATCATCATAGCTTGCAAATTTTATATTCATTGATTCCTCCTAATTAACTCATACATAAATATTATAAAATGCTATCCAATATTATCCAAGTTGTACGTTTTATTTTTTTATTTATTTATGTAATAATAAAAATATATAAATAGTTGGAGATGATTTTATTATGAATGCTGAAATAGAAAAATTAGTGCAAATACTTAGAGATAGTAATAATATAGTATTCTTTGGAGGTGCTGGTGTTAGCACTGAATCTGGCATTCCAGACTTCAGAAGCTCCAAGGGCCTATTTAATCAGAAGCTAAATATGCACTTTGCACCAGAAGAGCTTGTTTCTCATAGTTTTTTTGTGAGGCATCCAGAAGAGTTTTATGATTTTTATAAGAAAAATCTCATATATACAGAGGCCAAGCCAAATGGTGCTCATCTTGCCTTGGCTAAGCTTGAAGATATGGGAAAGTTAAAGGCAATAGTCACACAGAACATCGATGGATTGCATCAAGCAGCTGGTTCTAAGAAGGTTTTTGAGCTTCATGGATCAGTTTTAAGAAACTATTGCATGAAATGCCATAGCTTTTATGATGAAAGCTTAATTTTAGATGCTAAGGGTGTACCAGCTTGCTCTAAATGCGGTGGTACCATTAAACCTGATGTGGTTCTATACGAGGAGTCTCTAGATCAGAAGGTAATCCAAGGAGCAGTTAGTGCTATCATGAAGGCTGATACCTTAATTATAGCAGGAACATCTCTGGTGGTTTATCCTGCTGCAGGGCTTATAGAATATTTCAGCGGAAAGAATCTGGTGCTTATAAACAAGAGTAGTACTTCCTATGATACAAAGGCTGATTTAGTCATCAATGATGCTGTAGGAAAAGTTCTTAAAGAAGCTGTTGATTCACTTTAATAGGAGGTGCCAGGCACCGGAGAAAAGAGACTTTTAATGGCTGGTGCCAGGCACCAGAGAAAAGAGATTTTAGACATAAAAGAGCTTTGGGAGCAAATATTATGTTTGCTCCCAAAGCTCTTAATTTTGAATGATTAATTTTTATTGATTATTTTTAAAAATTTCTATTTAATCCTTCTTTAATAATTCTTCATTTAGATTATATTTCTTACTAAGTCTTTATCCTTCTGAGGGGTCTGGCTCAGGATAAATCTGATCAATGTATTGCCAGGTTTTACCTTTGTCCGTGGATTGATATCTCGCCATGAGGTTTCCACCTTTATAATCTCCATCATTACCCTGGGTAACTAGGACAGTGAGAATGTTGTCTTCATAAGTGGGAACTTTAGCTTCATCATATACCTGCTCCCAGGTTACTACAGAATCGGGGGGCAGCTCCTGAGTAGGAAGTATTACTGGCTCAAAGGTACGCCCACCATCTCTTGTTAAGAAAAGATTACTTTCCATTCCGTCTATAGAAGGATAACTGAAGAAGCCAAAGTCCTCATCAAAAAACACAGCTTCTTGTAGAAGCCAGCTAGAAGGACCAGGGCCAATTTCTTTCCATGTGGCTCCACCATCAGTAGTAGATAAAATTAATGAAGCTTCTTGGCTCATGGTCTTATCAGAGGTTATCACTAAGCGGCCTTCAGCATTGTTTGTAAAATGAACATACATATATCTAGTCCATATTTCGTTCTTTATAATAATGTTGTTCCAATTCTTCCCCTGATTTTCAGAATAGATAATGGTTAGAGGCGTGTTTGTAGTGCCACCATAGACAATAACTGTTTTATCCTTAGTGATTTGATAGCTTCCCTCTGGAAGTTTGTTTTTGTAATCTCTTCCATCGGTGAGGGAATCAAAATTTACAGGAACTTTAATCCAGGTAGAGCCGGCATCATAGCTTACGGAAAGTACTTTGTTTTCTATTTTATAGGTATATTGTTTTTTTTCATAAGGCCTTTCCTTGATGTACTCAGTATCATATTCATCCATTTCCTTTTGACCTGAAGAATTATATTTGCTTAAATCATAGGCAGCAACGGTAGTCCTATCTTTTATGTAACAGTAGGTTTTGCCATTAGAGGCTTCATTAAAATTTAAATAAAGAACCCACTGACCAGTAAGCTTGTTTCCTTCTTCTATGCCCCAGTATGTAAAATAAGGGGAGTTCTCTTCCTTCATTTGAGCTTCAAAATCTACCTGTACTATTGAATATTCTTCATCTAGAACAGTAACAGAGGTAACAGTAAAGGCGGTTAGGCTTTCACTCTTTTTTTGATATTTTTGCATATTTTGATTTGCATATTGAATAGCCCAATTTTCAGCTGTTTTAGCTATATCCTCATATGGGGATGCTTCTATGAAAAAATCCTTCTCATTATAAACTACGATTTTGCTTTGCTTATATAGGTAAAAAACACCATATCCAGTAGGGATTAAAAATAAAACAACCAACATATATATTAATGCTTTTTTTCTTTTCATCTTAAGTCCATCCTTTTCCTTTTAGCACTTAATGATATTTACGGTTATACTGATATATACGATTATACCACCGAAATAATTCGTTTAGATATTTAGCGGTTTGTTAACCCATTATAATTCCAAAGAAAAGCATCTATAAGATATATGTAATCTTTTAGATGCTTTAGAAATATAGTTTAATCTGCTATAAGCTTCATAACGAAATCTGTTGCAGGGTAATTTTTTATTTCAGTGGGGGTACCTATTTGGTGTATCTCTCCCTGATCCATAACCATGACTCTTGTACCTAATTTTAAAGCTTCCTTTATGTCATGGGTTATGAAGATTATTGTCACCTTTAACTCTTGATGAATACGGAGAATTTCCTCCTGAAGGAGCTTTCTTGTTATCTCATCTACGGCACCAAAGGGCTCATCCATAAGAAGTATTTCTGGGGAGGCTGCAAGAGCTCTGGCAATGCCTATCCTTTGCTTTTGTCCTCCAGAAAGCTCATCAGGCTATCTATCTAGCTTTTCTTCATCCATGCCCACGAGCTTTATAAGTTCTCTGGACTTAAGTTCTATATGGTTTTTATCCTGAGGCTTTATAAGGCTTAGAACATAAGAAATATTCTTTTTTATATTCATATGAGGGAATAGACCAATGCCTTGAATAACGTAGCCAATATTTCTTCTTAGGCTTATGAGATCAATTTTTGAAATGTCATCACCTTTAACATAAACGGTTCCCTTATCCGGTATAAGAAGTCCATTTATTAGCTTTAAGAGAGTGGTTTTGCCACATCCTGAAGAGCCAATTATGGTTAAAAACTCACCTTTATAGATTTCCAGGTTAAAATTATTAAGGATTAAATTATCCTCATAGCTCTTTGATACTCCATCAAAGACTATAGAGGCCTGTTTATTTAACATACTAATCATCCTTCCTGACTAATCTATAAGCCCTTTACTCTTTAAGAACTCTTTAGCCACTTCTTCTTCATCACGGCTATTGCCCTCTACTTCATAGTTAAGCTTCGACATTTCCGCATCTGTTAATATACCATCCATAAGCATAAGAACCTCTTCAAGTTCTGGATACTTCTCTAGCACCTCAGTCCTTACAACAGTTCCCGCATAGTAGGTCTGATAAAAGTTTTTATCGTCTTCTAGAACCACAACATCTGAATTTGAAAGCTGTCCATCAGTAGTGAATATATTCATTACATCAATTTCTTTAGAGTTTATGGCATTGTATTTTAGTCCTATATCCATATCTGACACATCTTTAAATTTATAGCCATAGGTTTCTGCTAAGGCATTGAAACCATCTTCTCTTTCATAAAAATCATACTCAGCACCAAAAACAAGTTCTGGAGCATAAGCTGCCAGATCAGAATAGGTTTTAATGTTATATTTTTCAGCTATATCTTTTCTAACAACTAACCCATAGGTATTATTAAAGCCGTAAAGGCCAACCCATTTAAAATTAAATTGTTTTTCATACTCTTCCTTGAGCTCCTTATAAAGAGTATCCTCATCAGGAATACCTTCTTTCTTTAAAACGAAGCTCCAGCCAGTGCCAGTATATTCAGGATACATGTCAAAGTCTCCCTTAACCATTGCAGGATGAATATTACTTGTACCTCCTCCTACACCTTTTGTAAGCTCCACCTCTAAGTCAGTTTTATCCTCTATTAGCTCCTTCAGCATTTCAGACAAAATAAGCTGTTCTGTCATTGGCTTTGTAGCAATTTTTATTGTAGCTCCATTCTTTGAACATCCTGTAAGAATAACAGAAGATATAATAAGGATAGGTAAAACAATTTTTCCTATTTTCTTTATGTTCATTCTATTGTAACCTCCATTTTCTTTTTATTATTTTTTCTATTAAGCCTAGAAAAAAGTCTGATAGAAGAGCCAATAAGGCTATTAGAAGACTTCCGGCTATAGTCATTGCAGAGTTGTTTGTGGTAATACCTCTATAGATAGCCACACCTAGTCCCCCTGCACCAATGAATGAGGCTATACCTGCAAGAGCTATGGTCATTACAGCCATATTCTTGAGGCCTGCTAAAATTACAGAAGCAGCTAAGGGCAGTTTTATCCTATAAAGGATTTGAAAGGGTGTACTACCCATGCCTTTTGCAGCTTCTATTATAGAGCTATCAATATTATCTATACCAGTAAAGGTGTTTCTAACCATTGGCAGTAGTGCGTATATAACTAAGGCTATTATTGCCGTAGTATTACCAATTCCTGAAAAGGGGATTAAAAAGCCTAACAGAGATATAGAAGGAATGGTATAAACAAAGTTCGTTATACCTAATATTAGAGGTGAACTTTTCTTAAATTCACTAATAAATACTCCAAGAGCTAATCCTATAACTGCGGCTAATAATACAGAAACTCCTGAAATCCGTAAATGCTCCAAGGAAAGCTTCATAAAAAATTCCCATCGATCAACATATAAATTTACTACTTCTTTTATCATAGCGCCTCCTAAAAATCCTAGGAAAGGAAATACATTCTTGAATTAAAGATACAACAAGCTTACTTCTATTGGCAAATTAACTTTATGTAAAATCTTTTTTTTAATTAAAATGATTTTCTACAAAAAATATCTTGCAATAAAATGTTAAATATTGGATAATTGGAGATATACGAACTATTTATTGCCTTGATTTTAACTATAATACAGGTCTAATAACTAAGGTGAAGTAATAAGGATAATGAACATTAGAAACTTCCTAATATTTTATTTAAAAGGAGCTGAAAATATGTTCTTTAATTATGCAATAGTTCTTGAAGAATGCAATGACATGAATAAGATAAATTATCCTAGAGAGGCAAGAGCAGTGATATGGCAAAATGACAAGCTGTATATGATTCAAAGTGATAAGGGAGATTATTTATTTCCTGGTGAGGAAATTGAGGATGATGAATCAATAGAAGAATCTCTTAAAGATATGGTCAGGAGAAAAACTGGTTTTTTTTTAAGGAATATCAGAATTAAGCTGGGAGAAATATGGGAAGTGCCAAAGGATAGTTTTAAAGGGAAAAATCAATTTCAAAGAAAATCCGAGTATTATTTATGCACTATAAAAACAAATTCATATGACACTATAAAAACAAATTCTGAAAGGGGACACATAAGCCTTGATCCTTATGAAAAAGGACAGAAGTATAGTTCTCTTTGGATTAATATACAGGAAGCAATAAATAATAATGAGGCTATTTTAAAAGGGTTAAGAGGAGATATAAATCCTTGGGTATATAGAGAAACCTTAGTTTTGAAAAACCTTAAGGAAATTGAGGATATATTAAGAAGTAATCAAAGTACCACAAAAGGATAAAAGTAAAAAGAGGCTCTGATTAGCTGTAAAATGCTGTATCAGAGCCTTTTCTTATTTTGCTCTTAGATTTTCACTGAGGGAAACCAAAGACTTATTTCTCTGGCTGCATTCTCTGGTGAATCAGAGGCATGCACAGAATTTTCGTTTGTTGATAAGGCATAGAGCTTTCTTATAGTGCCTTCCTGAGCTTTTTGAGGATTAGTGCTTCCATTTAATCCTCTGATTTTGGAAATGGCAGATTCACCCTCTAAAACTAGAGCCACCACTTCACTTCTTGTTATGTAGGCTATAAGATTATCATAATAATCTCTTCCATGATGCTCCTTATAATGGACTTCAGCTAGAGATTTAGAAACCTTAAGCATCTTTATTTCTATAATCTTTAGGTGATTATCTTCATATATGGAAAGTATCTTACCTATGAGATTTCTTTCCACTGCATCAGGTTTTATAAGAACTAAGCTTTTCTCCAACATATATATCCATCCTCCGTTTTATTATCTATCCTTTTATTATATCCAAAATTGATAACAATCTCATATAATTTGGTTAAATATATGTGAAAAAGTGTACATTTAAAAGGGGGAGGAGTATTATATAACTACTAATAGTAATATGCTTAGGAGGGGATATGTATGGAGCTAGCAATAATAACTGCAGGAATTGTCGCTGGAACATCGATGCTTTTATATATAGAAAACAATTGGCTAAAAGTAAGTCGTCATGAATATAGCTCAGAAAAGCTTCCTAAGGCTTTCAAGGGTACAAGAATAGTGCATTTATCAGATCTGCACTCTAAATCCTTTGGTAGGGATAATGAAAGGCTAATTAGGAAAGTTAAGGGGTTAAAGCCCCATATTATTTTATTCACTGGTGATTTAGTGGATAGCAGAAGATATGAAGAGGAGATAAGCTCAAAGACTATAGAAGAATTAGCAAAGATTGCCCCTTTATATTTTTCTGTGGGTAATCATGAAAATAGAACCACCGGGTATCCAAAATCTCTGGAGGCTAAGCTAAAGGAAAGAGGAGCCAAAGTTCTTAGAAATGATGGACAGATATTTTTAAGAAACGGTACAGGAATAAATATCATTGGAATAGATGACCCTCTTAAGGAGGCTAAGAGCTATAAAAATAGTAAGGTGGATGAGGAGTTCCTTAAGAAATATATAGATAAGGCCTTTGAAAAGCTTGGCAGGAACAAAGGCAGCTTTACCCTTTTATTAAGCCACAGGCCAGAACATATAAAAGCTTATGCAGAGAAAAACATAGATATTGCATTCTCAGGACATGCTCATGGTGGACAAATAAGAATACCTTTTTTAGGGCATGGACTTTTTGCTCCCCATCAAGGCTCTATGCCAAGGTTTGCTGAAGGAAAGCATAAAGAGGGCAACACAACTCTCTATATAAGCAGGGGGCTTGGAAATAGTTCCTTCCCTTTTAGGGTATTTAACAGACCTGAGATTATTTTTATAGAATTAAAATAAACCTTAATGACAAAAGAACCCTTGAATATTGATATGCTACCAATAATTCATTGGGTTCTTTTTATGCATATAAAAGCAACTTTGCAGGTTCTAAATAATTTCCAATCTAGCTTACAATCCTATAATATGATCTTGCAGTTAGGGTATATATAACTCCGTAGAACAGGGCAAAGACTAATATCACAGCTGCTGTGCACCAGGCAAATAAAGTTATGTTATGTAGATTCAAAACAGCCAGTATCTTTGTAATGAATTTAAAGGCAAAGGCTATATGAATACCTGCGGTTACAAGGGGAAGGAAAAATACCGTTAGCACCTGGCTTCTTATGGTTGTCTTTATTTCCTCATGACTCATACCTACCTTTTGCATTATTTCAAAACGATCCTTATCATCATAGCCTTCAGAAATCTGCTTATAGTAAATGATAAGCACTGTGGCCATCATGAAGAGTAATCCTAAGAAGATACCTAGGAAAAATAGCCCACCATAAAAAGAATAGAAGGAATTCCGTGATTCCTCTACAGATTCTACATAACTATAGGGATAATCTATACGAAGAGCAGCTTTCAGATCCTCATAGACAGCCAAATGTTCTTCTCTGGACACATCTAAATCAAATCCAAGATAAAAGGTAGGCAGTGATTTATTATCACCATAAACCTCTGCTTGTTTAGTTGATATATCCTCCACAATGGATATATCCTTAACTACGATATAGTAGCTGCTTATCATAAGCATAGAATCAGAGCCGTCACCAATAAATGAGTTTAATGAACCCTTTACCTTAAAGGTTTTATCAAAAACATTTAGAGTGCTTTCTTTATAATCACTTCTGTTGGCATATATAAATACCTCATCATCCTCTAAGGATAGAGTGGTATTCATGAGACGGTTATAATCCTCTAAAGGTACAAAATATAGGCTTCTTATAGAGGTGGAGGCGTTTCCAATATCTCCTATAGCCCTATCTGTGGTAAAGTTATTTCCTTCTTCTTTTGCAGTAAAGGAAATATACCTGTAATCTAGGAGGTTACTTGCTTTAAGTTGATGCTTTTCTAGAACACTTTCATAGGCAGAGACAACACCAGATATATAATTTTCTGATAAGTCATTTGAGGTAACCATTATGTTTCTTGGATAACGGGTACGCATAACCTCTTCACTCCCTGCATATAAGGAAACAGTGGTAGAGAGCATTACTAGAACAGCAGTAGATAAAATGCAGATATTAGCAAGACCTACAGCATTTTGTTTCATACGATACATCATCCCTGAAATAGAAATAAAATGCTTTGTTTTATAGTAATAGCTTTTATTTCTTCGGAGAAGCTTTAAAAAAGCAATGCTTCCTGCTGTAAAGAGGCAGTAGGTTCCTATAATTACAAGAATAACTGCAAGGAAAAACAAAACCAGTGCAGATAGAGGCTCCTCTGTGGTTAGAGCTATGTAATAGCCCACTCCTAAAGTTATTAAGCCTATTATTGCAAGAAGTACCTTAGTTTTAGGCTCTCTTTCACCCACATTACCCCCTTTAAGAAGCTCTATAGGCTTTGAGAGATGTACTAGCCTTAAGCTATTTAATAAGGTCAGTGTAAAAATAACGGTAAAAAGCAATAAAGTAGAAATAATAGCAGGAAGGGACACCTGAAAGCCCATTTGTACCGGGAAGGTTAAGATTTTTAGAAGCAATAAAAAAGTAAACTTACTAAATAAAATTCCCAGTAAAACACCTAAAAATAGGCTTATAAGAGCTACATAAAGAGTTTCAAAAAACATTATTATTCCAATATGTTTTTTTTCCATACCCAGTATGTTAAATAATCCAAATTCTTTTTTACGTCCTTTTATAAGAAAGCTATTAGTATAAAAAAGAAAAATAACTGAGAAAAAGGCAATTACATTGGATCCAAGAGATAAAACCAGCTGAAGCTGTCCTCCTCCCACCATTGTCTTAAGCCCTGTATTTACTGATAGGGCATAAATTATATAGTACATCATAACAGTGCCTATACCTGTTAGAATATAGGGTATATAGATTTTTGAATTCTTTTTTATATTTGTTGCCGCAAGCTTAGGATAAAAGAAGCTATTCATTTCTTCCACCACCTGTTGCAATCAATGTAAGGGTATCGGATATCCTTTGAAACATTTCCTCATTGGTAAGATTGCCTCTATAAAGCTGATGAAAAACCTCCCCATCCTTAATAAAAAGAACTCTACCTGCACAGCTAGCTGCCTTAGTGCTGTGTGTTACCATCAAAATAGTTTGTCCATCCTTATTGATATTATTAAAAAGCTTAAGAAGTTCCTCAGATGACTTTGAATCTAAAGCACCTGTAGGTTCATCTGCAAGAATCAGCTGAGGCTTGGTAATCAGTGCCCTAGCTACTGCAGCCCTCTGCTTTTGTCCACCAGAAACCTCATAGGGATACTTTTTTAAAATATCACTTATGCCTAAAATTTTAGCTATTCCTTTTAAAGGTCCAATCATTTCATCATGAGATTTTCCTGATAGAACAAGGGGAAGAAATATATTATCTTCTAGGGAGAAGGTGTCTAGTAAATTGAAGTCCTGAAAAACAAAGCCTAAATTTTTGCGGCGGAAGGAGGAAATATCCTTTTCTTTAATTGATACTATATCATTTCCTTTTAGCAGCACTTCACCGCTGGTAGGCTTATCTAAGGCTGCAAGTATATTTAAAAGAGTTGTCTTACCGGAGCCAGACTCCCCCATAATTGCTACATATTCACCTTCCTCTACTGAGAAGGATACATTTTTTAATGCCTGAACATGATTACTGCCAAAGCGGCTGGTATATACCTTTTTAAGATTTTTTACTTCTAAAATGCTCATAATTTTAACCTCCATATTTATCATCAGGTTCAGTATAACAAAAGGAGGGTATACCCTCCTATTGATTTGCCTTACAATAGCTTTTTAAACCTTACTCTTTTGTAAGGTTATTAATTTTTTATAGGTGTCTTTACTCAACCATAAGATCCAAAGTGCTAAGATCAAGCTTTACTATTGTTCCGATACCAGGAGTGGACTCAACTGTAATCTCATGAGAAAGCCTAGCTAATATCCTTTTACATAGATAAAGGCCAATCCCAGTAGATTTTTTATCTTCTCTTCCATTAAAGCCTGTAAAACCTCGTTCAAAAATTCTAGGAAGGTCTTCCGGTGCAATTCCTATACCATTATCCTCAATAATTAAGGTTTTAGGAGAGTATTCGTCCATATAAATACAAATATAACCCTCTTCAGGAGTATATTTTAGAGCATTAGACAATAGCTGTTCTATTACAAAAAGCAGCCACTTTTCATCTGTAAGTACTTGGCAGTGTATCTCCTTCAGAGAAAAATGTATTCTCTTTCTGATAAATAAAGGAGCATATTTTCTTACTGCTTGCTTTACAATGTTTTCAATAGAATAGCTTTTAATAAGTAAATCCGAAGACAAACTATCTAAGCGGAGGTATTGTAATACCATTTCCACATATTGCTCTATTTTAAAGAGTTCCGTTAAGAGCTCCATATTTTCTTCTTTCTCATCATACTGCAGAAGAAGCTTCATAGCTGATATTGGAGTCTTTATCTGATGAACCCACAATGTATAGTAATCATTAAGCTCCTTTTTATTATTAGAATAATCAAGCTGCAGCTTAGAATTTTCATTAAAAAGAGTTTCTATAAGCTTTATATAGTCATCCTCTAATAAATCTTTAGGAACAGGTAGGTGCTCTAAGCTAAAGGAAATATGGTTATGAATTTCTTTTAACAGCAAATGCTTTTTTTTATATTTTGTAAAATCAATCAAAGAAAATAATAGAGAAAGAACAATACATAAAAGAGCACTATAAATAACTGATTCTAGAGGAAGGTTATATAGATAAAACACAAGGCAATATATTATATTAAATAAAATAAATATCATAAATACTTTCTTTTGTTTTCTTAAATAAGCTAATAAAATAGATTTCTTCATACTAATCCACCATATAGCCGATGCCTTTCTTAGTTGATATGAAATCCGTTAATCCAATGTCCTGAAGCTTTTTTCTAAGTCTTGTGACGTTTACTGTAAGAGTATTATCGTCAACATAGTTATCCGTTTCCCATAATTTTGTCATAATCTTATCTCTAGAGATAGCTCTTCCTTTATTCTCAAAAAGTATATGAAGAATTCTTAATTCATTCTTTGTAAGTTCAATTTTTTTATCCATATATGTTAGGGTTCCATAGCTTATATTTAGAATAGCACCCTTATGTTCAAGTAAATTAACCTGAGAGGAAAATTCATAGGTGCGCCTAAGAAGAGCCTGAATCTTAACGGTAAGTACATTTAAATCAAAGGGCTTAGCTATGAAGTCATCACCTCCTTGGGTAATTGCCATAACAATATTCATATTATCTGAGGCAGAGGAAATGAATATGATAGGAACCTTAGAGAGCTTGCGAATTTCTCCACACCAATGAAAACCATTAAAAAAGGGCAGAGAAATATCCAATAGGATAAGTTGAGGATCATATGAAATAAATTCAGACAGAATATTTGTAAAATCTCGGGCGTAATCAGCTTGATATCCCCAGGACTCTATATGATTTTTTAATGTTTTAGCTATGGTTAAATCATCTTCAATGATAAATACTTTATACATTAAGCTACCCCCTAATAACCTCTATAATACTCTAGTATAGCATATCAAGATATTGGGAAAAAGGCAGGGATAAGAGAAGGTAATAGCAATGTATACAAACAGAAATATTAGGTGAAGACACCATAAAAATCTCCCGGAAATAATCTGTTGATTATGTCCAGGAGATTTATTATAAACTGTTTTTGTTTTTTTAATTATTTTGATTATCATGAATAGCTTGGTCGATAACAATTACTAAGGCTAAAGTAAAAGGTATATTTTCGCTATCAGCTATTTCAATAACATAGCTATCTCCAAAGGAAAACCACTTCTTTTCCATGGAGGCAGCAAAGCTTTCTCCGCTCTTATAGAGGGAAAAGCTATGGGCGGTAAAATCACCCTGAATCTCATAGCTACCATAAATGCTATCAATGGAAAAGTTATGAGAAAAGAAGGAAAGATTCTTTTTTACTGTGGCTAGCTCACTGTTCCCTGCGTAAATTGTATATTCTGGCAAAAATCTAAAGAGTTTTTGCTCTATGTATATAAGCTCAGTATCTCTGTTATCATAAAGCCTTAGCTTATTTCCAAAGGAAAAAACTTGCCCTAAGACTCTAAAGGCTTCATTTCCATTTTCATCTGTTATTGAAAAATTATCCCCAAAGGAAAATATTTTCTCTCTAATATATAATCTCATAAAATACCTCACCCCCATACTAAAATTATAAAGTTAAATTACTGGGTCGTCTATGTTTTTAATATCATTAATTATGATTGAAAGTGCAACTAAAAAAGATGTCCTTTTTTTATCTAAAATATCAAGGGTATAAACAGGTTCCTGTGTCAGGACCTCATCCTTTGAGCTTATAGAGGGAAAATGTCCATGCATAGCCAAGGCTGCTGTATTACCCAAATCATCTATTATTTTATAGCTCTCAAGAGAGGAATCACCTTGAACTCTAAAGACACCATAAAGGCTGCTTATAGATAGATTATCTGTTATATCAGTGAAGTTCTTTTTAATAAGAGCCATCTCATCAGAATCCTTCATGATTTTGTATTCAGGCAAGGCTGTACCCTTTAGTTGAATTATAGTTAAAAGTTCTCTTTCTTTATGATCCATTAGTATAAGGCTATTCGTAAAGGAGAATAGCTTTTCGGAAGTTTCAAAACAAACCTTAGAATTCTCGTCTAAAATTTTATACCTTCCACTAGATGAAAATAAATTTTCTTTAATGTAGTAAGTCATAATTATTCTCCTTTCGCATTTTATAAGACAGCTTGATCTGATTTATAGAATTTGTTCAAAATGTGTATAATATTGGTAATGTTATTAATATAGCAAATTACCTATGGTAATAATACAGCAAAATGTTAAAATTAATTAAAAGATAATAAATGAGGTGGCTTATGGGAAAGGCATTAACATATTATTCACTTAAAAAAGAAGAATTACAAAGGAATATAGATAAATTAAATAAGAATGGAAGCTTCTATAGCCTATTAAGGCTTATGATTTTTATAGGTGCAATAGCAGTAATGTATATAGCCTATAAAAATAATAATACGAGCTTCATGTACCTAACTGCTCTGATTTTTGGAGGACTTTTCCTTGGAGTAGCTTACAGGCATGGCAGAGTCCTAGAGGAGCTTAAGCATTCAAAGGCTAGACTTAAGGTTATGGAAAAAGGCCTTGCAAGGCTTCAGGAAAATTTTCAGGATTTTCAAGATAGAGGAGAGGAATATATTGATAAAGATCATCCCTATAGCTTTGACTTAGATATTTTTGGTGAAGGCTCGCTCTTTCAAAGAATCAATGGAAGCTCTACATATTTAGGTAGGGAAAGGCTAGCATCAGAGCTTAATGGAACATATAAATTTACTAAAGAGGAGATAGAAGAGAGGCAGGAGGCCATTGAGGAGCTAGCGGATAAAGCGGATTTTAGAGGAGAACTAGAGGCTATAGGAATCATGGAAGAGGGGAAGAAGTCCTCGCCAGAGGAGCTTTTAAAGTGGAAGGATGGAAGAGAAGGTCTATTTAGTTCAGGGGGCTTCATGTCTCTTGTCTATGGATTAAATATCCTTACATTAATTGTTGTTATATTACTTGTATTTAATATTGTAGATTATAGGATTCTTTTATTAGACCTTCTTATAAATGGAGCCTTCCTTCTTACTGGCAAGAGGAAAAGAGCTGAAGCACTGAAGCTTATTGAGCTTTATAAAGAAAATATTAATAGTTACTTTAAGGTAGTAGAACTCATTGAGAAGGAAGCCTTTGAAAGCAGGCTTTTAATTAATCTGCAAAATAGCCTCAAAGAAGGGGAGAAAAGTGCAGCCTATCAGCTGAAGGAGCTTGCTAAGATCGTAAATAGATTAAAGGATACTCATAATGCATACTATCATTTAGTAAACCTTGCAGCACTTATGGACTATCATGTGCTTCACAGCCTTGAGAAATGGAGAGGCAGCTACGGAAAAAGCATAGAAAGATGGTTGGATGCGGCAGGTAAAATAGAAGCCTTAGGAAGCTTAGGAGTAATAAACTTTGAAAATGAAGATTATGCACTGCCTAAGCTTCATGAAGAAAATATTCTTGAAGGACTGGGGATAGGACATCCACTTTTGGGTAAAACAGCTGTAGTTAATGATTTTTCTCTAAAGAAGCCAAAATCCATGGTGCTTATTACCGGCTCTAATATGTCTGGAAAGTCAACTTTTTTAAGAACACTAGGGCTGAATCTTGTTTTGAGCTATTTAGGAACAAGGGTTAGAGCAGAGAGCTTTACCTGTGGAATCATGGATATATATACCTGCATGAGAATAAATGATAATCTTAAGGAAAGTATATCTTCATTCTATGCGGAGCTCTTAAGGATAAAAAAGATTATTGAGGCAAGTAGTGAAGGCCGACCAATATTTTATCTCTTAGATGAAATTTTTAAGGGCACTAATTCTAAGGATAGGCATAAAGGAGCGGAAATCCTATTAAAACAGCTAATGCATAGGAATACCTTGGGTCTTGTATCAACTCATGACCTTGAGCTTACTGATATGGAAAAAACAAGCCCTAAGGTACTTAATTATCATTTTAGAGAGTACTATGAAGATAATAAGCTGAAATTTGATTACAAGCTTAGAAGGGGATATTCCACTACCCAAAATGCTCTTTATCTTATGAGGATGATTGGAATTGAAGAGCAGGAATAAAAGGTAATTTAATTTTACCTTTCATGTAAAAAACAATTTTCTTGATAATATGTTGACAGTCTTCTTAAATCTAGGTATAATTACTCTTGTGTTAAGGAAAGAAGCCTTTCGTAGCATATTATGGCTAGATAGCTCAGTCGGTAGAGCAGAGGACTGAAAATCCTCGTGTCCCTGGTTCGATTCCTGGTCTGGCCACCATTAATCCCGATACTTTCTTGTATCGGGATTAATTTTGCCCAATAAAAACTTTTGTTTTTTTAATCTCTTTTTATTTTAGTGTCTCATAATGTATGGAGCTTAAGATAAAAAATGCACTCTTTTAGGAGTGTATTTTTTTTATAGTTAAATTAGGGTATACATTATAAAATATACCTATGTTTAGCTAATGTTGTAAAATTATGATGAATATTTTTATTTTTGGATTAATGATTTTAATTATTAAGTTATAATATACAGACACATAAGATGCTAGCGTGAGTTAAATTTACTCAGGAGAAAAGAGGAAAAATATGATTGCCCTTACTGAGGAATTGGCACAAATTATTGTTAACAAGATGATGAAGGTTATCCCTTATAATGTAAATCTTATGAACCCTAAAGGTATAATAATTGGAAGCGGGGATAAAAAAAGGATTGGGAAAGTCCATGATGGAGCTATAAAAGCTATTATAAGTCGTGAAATGGTGGCTGTTTATGAGGAGCAGGGTTCTGTAAAACCAGGAGTAAATATGCCTATATATTCTAATGGAGAGCTTGTGGGAGTTATTGGAATAAGCGGAGATCCTAGGGTGGTCAGCCCCTTTGCTGCTATTGTTAATGTTACTGCTGAACTTCTTATATCTCAGGAAAGAAGCTTTAAGGAGCAGAGAGGAAGAGAACAGCGGCAGGAGGAGTTTTTATATCAATGGGCTTTTATCAAAGACGGTTATTCGGAAGAATTTATAAATAGGGCTAAAGAGCTTGGGATTGATCTTAGTATCCTAAGACGAGCTGTGACTATAGGTACAAGAAATGGTGGGAAGTTTCACTTAGGAAAACTTTCAAGATTTTTAGGAGAAAAGGAATATTACATAAGACTTCAGCCTAGCATAACTCTTTTATTTTTAAAGGATGATAAAAACCTTTATAAAAGAGTGAGGAGCATGGAAATAGAGCTAGAAGGAGGAGACTTAAAAAACCTTAATGTAGAAGAAGATAGAAAGTTTAGTGGGAGCATAAAAAGGAATTCTATTATTATCATTGGTGAGGCAGAGGAAATACTGGGAATCTCCGTAGAGAAGGCATTAAGAGGTGGAGAGATAATAAGAAAGCTTAACCTGTCCACAAATTTTTGTTTTTATAAGGATATAGCTCCTATTGATTCACTTACAGAAGTTAAGTCCCCTGATAGTTATCTTAAGCTTATGGAAGATTTAGAAAAAGAGGGACAAGAGGCAGATCTTATTAATACTCTTATTAGCTATATAAATTATAATGGCGAAATGACAAGGATAGCTAAGGAGCTGCATATACATAGAAACTCCTTAAATTACAGGCTGCTAAAGATTCATAATATAACAAGTAAAAATCCTAGAGACTTTAAAGACCTCCTAGAACTCTTTACTGCATATACCTTATACAAATTAAAATAACAAATTTCACAGGAGCATAACTTAGTTTTTATGCATATGACCAAAAACTTTTCTGAATAATTCTGTCATCTGCACAATGATTATTTCACACCCCTAATATAGAATAAATTCTGTAAACGAAATCATCCAAAATAAATAATAATAAATTTTAGGAGGTATGAAGAATGCAAGTTACAGCTTTAGGAGCAATAGTTGCTCTAATAATTGCTATTTTTCTAATTATCAAAAAGGTACATCCAGCCTATGGTCTGATTATTGGTGCAGTAGTGGGTGGACTAGTAGGAGGAGCTGGTCTTACCAATACTGTTACATTAATGATAGATGGAGCTAAGGGCATGATGCCAGCGGTGCTCAGAATTATAACTGCAGGGGTTTTAGCAGGAGTTCTTATAGAATCAGGAGCTGCAGCAAAAATTGCTGAATCAATTGTAGACAAGCTTGGTGAGGCTAATTCCTTAGCTGCTTTAGCTTTGGCTACTTTAGTTTTGACTACCGTTGGAGTATTTATAGATGTGGCAGTAATTACTGTAGCACCTATAGCTCTTGCCATAGCAAAGAAAGCAAATTTTACGAAGACAGGTATATTAATTGCCATGATAGGTGGAGGTAAGGCAGGAAACATGATGTCTCCGAACCCCAATGCTATTGCAGCCTCAGAAGCCTTTAAAATTCCTTTAACATCTATAATGATGGCTGGAATTGTACCAGCAATCTTTGGATTTGCAATGACCATCATTATAGCTAAGAAGCTTAAAAGTAAAGGTTCCTTAGTTGATGGATCAGAAATACCTGCAGAGTCTGAGAATAAACCAAATTTTCTAGCATCCATAGCAGGTCCATTAACTGCAATTATAATCCTCTCCTTAAGACCATTGTTTAAAATAAGCATTGATCCTCTTATAGCTCTTCCAGTTGGAGGAATTGTTGGGGCTTTAGCAATGGGTAAGATAAAGGATTTAAACAGATATGCAACTGTGGGAATAGGAAAGATGAGCGGTGTTGCTATTCTTCTTCTAGGAACTGGAACAATAGCAGGAATAATCTCTAGTTCAGGACTTAAGGATTTAATTATATATGGAATTAATTTCATAGGATTACCAGCCTTTGCTTTAGCTCCTATAGCTGGTATATTAATGTCTGGTGCCACAGCTTCAACTACCTCCGGAACAGCAGTAGGAAGCAATGTCTTTGGACCAACCCTTACGGGGCTTGGGGTAAAGCCTTTGTCCGCAGCTGCTATGATACACACAGGAGCTACAGTTTTAGATCACCTTCCTCATGGAAGCTTCTTCCATGCAACTGGAGGTAGTGTATTTATGGAAATGAAGGAAAGATTAAAGCTTATTGGCTATGAATCAATAATTGGACTAACAATGACTATAGTTTCTACAATAATATTTGGATTAATTTTAGGCTAATATTAGATTAAAGCAAGGAGATAAATTTGGAGGTATAGTATATGAAAATAGTATTGGCACCGGATTCCTTTAAAGAAAGCATGACAGCTAGAGAAGCAGCAGAGGCCATGGAGAGAGGAATAAAAAAGGTTTTTCCAGAGGCTGAATGTGTTAAGGTGCCCATGGCTGATGGTGGAGAGGGAACTGTCCAGTCTCTTATAGATGTCACTGGTGGAGAGCTTATATACATAAAGTCCATTGGACCCTTAGGAAATGATATTGAGGCTTCCTTTGGAATATTAGGTGAAGATAAAGGTGCTGTAATAGAAATGGCCAGCTCCAGTGGTCTCCACCTTGTACCTAAAGAAAAGAGAAATCCTCTTATTACCACAAGCTATGGTACTGGTATTCTTATTAAGGAAGCTTTAGATAGAGGAGTTAAGAGTATACTTATAGGAATTGGAGGCAGTGCCACTAATGATGGGGGAGCTGGCATGCTTCAGGCTCTAGGAGCTAAGCTTCTAGATTCTCAGGGCAAGGATCTTCCCTTTGGAGGTGGAGCTTTAAATAGACTCCATAAGATAGATTTATCCTCCTTTGATCCAAGGATAAAAAAAACACATATCCAGGTAGCCTGTGATGTTACAAACCCCCTTATAGGTGAGAGGGGAGCTTCTGCTGTTTTTGGCCCTCAAAAGGGAGCTACAGAAGAGATGGTTAGGGAGCTAGATAATAACTTAAGGCATTTTGCTGATGTTATTAATGAAAGCTTAGGAATAGATATTTCAAAAGTAGAAGGCGGAGGAGCTGCCGGAGGCTTAGGTGCAGGGCTTATGGCTTTCTTAAATGCTGAGCTTAAAAGCGGTGTAGATTTGGTGATTGATTATACCTCCTTAGAGGAAAAGCTAAAGGATGCAGATTATGTTTTCACTGGAGAGGGAAGCCTTGATTATCAAACTATATCCGGTAAAACCCCCTTTGGAGTGGCAAAGACCGCAAAGATCTTTAATATACCAGTAATAGCCTTTGCCGGTAGAATTGGTGCTGGAGTTGAACCTCTTTATAATCATGGCATAAGCTCCATTGTAGGTATACTTCCAGAAGCGCAGGAGCTTAGCAGGGCTCTTGAGGAAGGACCGAAAAACTTAGAAAGAGTCGCAGAAAGCATTATGAGAATATTGATGCTGAAGTGATGCGTTAAAAATTATTATAAAAATAATAAGTTGGTTAAAGATACAGAAGGTTATATATTCTGTATCTTTTTCTGTTTATATAGGTGAATTAAATAAAGTATGTCGGTGTTATGAATTTAATTTATTGGTGTTATGAATTTAGTTTATTGGTGTTATGAATTTAATTTATTGGTGCATAAAAAGGTGCTTTGAATAAAATATATAGGTGTTTTCAGTTTAATATAATGGTGATTATTTTAAGAAATCTTCTGTAACTAATTGGCGCTTCAATCCATAATATATAGAGGAACACTATGTGTTGTAACAATAAATATGAGGTGTATAAATGGACTTAAAAAGGTTAAAGCTTGCCCAAGCTTATATTGTTCCTCAGGAGTACAGGGATTTGTTCGATATCCGCACAGCTCTAAAAAAAGGCACCATATTTAAGGAGCTTTATAGAGAGCGTCCCGGAAAAAGGGGAGGTAATGAAGATGACAGATAAGATGAAGGACATGATGATGCATTGTGAAAAAGCCCCTATGGAGAGAGATGAGCTTATGAGAAGAATCCAGGAGGTTAGCTTTTATGCAGTAGACTTAAACCTTTATATCGATAATTTCCCGGAAAATGAACAGGCTGTAAGAGACTATCAGGCAATTTCTAGAGCCCTTAATAACCTCCATGATATTTATGAAAAATATTATGGCCCCTTGAAGAACTTTGGTGATTCAGTATTACACGGCGAATGGAGTTATATAAATGACCCATGGCCCTGGGAAAGGCAAGGGAGGTAGAATATATGTGGATATATGAAAAGAAATTGCAGCATCCTGTAGATATTAAGAAGAAGGACTTAAAAATGGCAAAGGCAATGATGGCTCAATATGGAGGGCCAGACAGTGAGCTTAGTGCTGCTCTAAGATACTTAAGTCAGAGGTACAGCATGCCAACAGGAAAGACAAAGGCATTATTAACAGATATAGGTACAGAAGAACTAGCTCATGTTGAAATGATTGCAGCTATAATTTATCAGCTAATGAGAGATGCAACTCCTCAAGAGCTAAAGGAAGCAGGCTTAGGAGGCTTTTACGCACAGCATGATAATGCAATATACCCAGCAGATGCTAATGGAGTACCATGGTCAGCAGCTTATATTCAATCTATAGGAGATCCTGTTACAGATCTTTATGAGGATTTAGCAGCAGAACAGAAGGCAAGAACTACCTATGAACACCTTATTGCTTTAACAGATGATCAGGACGTTAAGAAAGCTCTAGGCTTCCTGTGGCAGAGAGAAATTGTACATTTCCAGAGATTTGGTGAAGCCTTAAATGATGTACAGGATCATTTCAGCTGTAAGCATATGTTTTATTAAAAAATAGTTGAGAAAAGGGCTGCAGTACATTAAATGGTACTGCAGTCCTTTTATTTAGGGAATATATACACTTACTATTTATAGAGAAATGTAGAAAAATAAATTATTTATGGATAAAATTATTCCTTTGATGATGAAATATTGGTACAATATTAATAATATTATAAAAATATACACAATATACATAAAGTTATGCACTATAAAAGCAAAATTCTGCACTATAAAAGCTAATTTCTGCACTATAAAAGCAAAATTCTGCACTATATAAAAAATTATAAGGAATTACGTAGAATGATATAAGAAATTAGTCCTTGCTTTTATACCATAACCAATTGAGGATAACTATGAAAAAAGAATTATCAGAGGAAGAAAAGTATATATATATGACAGAAACACCTGTGGAAAAGCTCATTGGAACCCTAGCAATACCAACTATAGTTTCTATGCTTATAACCTCCATATATAATATGGCAGATACTTATTTTGTGGGGCAAATAAGCACAACAGCCACTGGTGCTGTAGGTATTTCCTTTGCCTTAATGTCTATTATTCAGGCTTTAGGATTTATGATAGGTAGCGGATCAGGCAATTATGTTTCAAGACTCTTGGGGAGGCGTAAGATTATAGATGCAGAAAAGGTGGCATCTACGGGGCTTTTTTCTGTACTTATCCTAGGCTTTGTTTTAATGACAATAGGACTGGTTTTTTTGGATTCTGTTGTGAAAGTCTTAGGAGCTACCGACACTATTTTTCCTTATGCAAAAATTTATGTTAGATACATATTGATAGGAATGCCTTTTATGGCATCTGCCCTATACCTAAACATACTTTTAAGATTTCAGGGTAGTTCTTTTTATGGAATGCTTGGCATTGGGACTGGAGGCTTAATAAATATTTTATTAGATCCTATATTTATATTTAAATTTTCTATGGGAATCGGTGGTGCCGCCCTAGCTACTATTCTCAGCCAATTTATAAGCTTTCTAATATTGCTATATTTTTGCGGAAGACATGGAAATCTCCCTATTAGCTGGAAGAAGGCTTCTCCAGATAAAGCTATGTATATGGAAATTATGAGGGGGGGCTTTCCGTCCTTTTGCCGTCAAGGGATAGCAAGCATTTCTACTGCAATCTTAAACCTAAGTGCCGCTCCTTATGGAGATGGTGTTATTGCAGCCATGTCTATTGTAAATAGAATTTTTCATTTTGCTATTGCTATTCTTTTGGGATTCGGTCAGGGATTTCAACCAGTATGCGGGTTTAATTATGGAGCAAAGCGCTATGACAGGGTATTAAATTCCTATAGATTTTGCGTGAAGGTTGCCTTGGCAGGACTAACGGTTCTTTCAGTTATAGGTTTTTTAGGTGCTTCAAATATTGTAGCTCTCTTCAGAAGGGATGATATAGAAGTAATTACTCTCGGGGCTAAGGCAATAAGACTGCAGTGCCTAGTGCTTCCTCTTTCTGCGTGGATTATTATGGATAATATGCTTCTTCAGATGATTAGAAAGACAAGAGAAGCCTCAATTCTTGCAGCGTCCAAGCAGGGGATTTGCTTCATTCCAGCTATTTTGATACTTCCAAGAATTTTTGGCGTTCTAGGAATACAGATTAGTCAGCCTATAGCAGATATTATTACCCTTATAATAGGCATCATAGTAATAAAAGAGCCTTTGAGAGAGCTAGAGCTATTAAAAAAGGCACAAAGTAATATAATTTTAAATAATGAAGGACACAAATAAAAAGCCCTTTCATATAATTTCTTATGAAAGGGCTAGTTTTAATTATTATATAATATTGAAAAACTCCAAAATCTCGGCCATATGATTTGCAACCTTTACTTTTCGAAATTCTTTTATTACCTCACCCTTTTCATCAATAATAAAGGTGCTTCGTTCAATACCTACAGACTTCTTTCCGAACATTGTTTTTTCCTTTAAAACACCATAAAGCTCACAGGCTTTTGATTCCGTATCACTTAGTAGCAGAAATGGAAGATCAAACTTTTCTATGAATTTTTCGTGATCCTCGGTAGAGTCACGACTTACCCCTATGACCACTCCGTTAACACCTTGAAGGGTTTCAGTATTTTCCTTAAAGGCAATAGCTTCAGTAGTACAACCTGGAGTGTTATCCTTAGGGTAAAAATAGAGGATAACCTTTTGACCTCTATAATCCCTAAGCCTATGTTCTTTACCATCAGAGCCTGTAAGTGTAAAATCTGGAGCAATTTTTCCTTCTAATGTTCCTGTTTTCATGTTAAAAACCTCCTTTGATATAGATACTTTCTGATATAATACTATGTAAAAATCCTTAGAGCTTTGCTAGCACTCTAATATCCTATGCTAATCTTAATTGCTATTATAGATTAACTTTAGCATTATTTCAAATATTGGTGCCTTTCTGCAGAAATATTATAAATCTTTCATAAACCATTATTTTATATGGTATTATAGTAATAGTGCATTATAGGCATATTAAATAATAAAGGAGTGCAGGCATGGATAATAAAATACTAGCCACTGTTAACGGAGTGAATATAACAGATTATGACTTAAATAAAGTTATTGCAAGATATCCTCAAGATAGAAGAGGATTTTTAACTACGGAGCAGGGCAGAAAGCAATTATTGAGTGAAATGGTATCCTTTGAACTTATGTATAATAAGGGTAAGGAATTGAATTATGATAATATGGAGGATTTTCAAGCTCAATTAGAGGATATGAAGAAAGAGCTTTTAACTCAATATACCATAAATAAGCTTTTTGAAAGCGTACGAGTTTCTCCAGAGGAAGTAAAGAAGCATTATGAAGAAAATAGGGATAGCTTTAATGAGCCTCCTATGGTAAGCGCTAAGCATATATTAGTGGAAACTGAAGAGA
>JAEXZL010000163.1 GCA_023451395.1 Bacillota bacterium
GAATAAATGGTATAGAGGCTATAAAGGAAATGTATAAGAATCTTCCAGAGAGTTATTTTATGATAGTAACTGCCTATGATTATTTTAATTATGCCAAAGAAGCAATTCAGCATAATGTGAGGCAGTATATATTAAAGCCCTTTAATAGAGAGGATTTTGCTTCAAAAATTAGTGATGCAATTGACTATCTTAAAAGAATTTATAACAGAAGAAGCAGGGAATTAGAGCTAAAGGAAAGGTTATATTCTATGGAGCCTGCTATAAAAAATGAGCTTTCTAGCAGTATAATTTATAACCGCCTGTCCTTAATAGACTATAATCAATATCAGGAAAGCATAAATATTGATCTTTCTATAGCTTACTCCATGGTAGTGAAGTTCCTAGAAGGTCCTGGATATAATATCTCTCATATAAAGGATGATATTGAGGAGCTTGCAAAGGATAAGTCTTCTTTTCTTGCCTACAGTCAGTCACGAGACAAGCTAGTGCTTTTTTGTAGCCATGAAGAAGGAGGAAACAATGAAAAAAGTGGGGAGTATCTAGCAAGGGAGATAAGGAAGCTTTTAAGAGATAGGTATAAGTTAAATTCCTATGTGGGTATTGGAAATTTATCTTATGACATATTAAACTTAAACTATTCCTATAATGAGGCAGAAAAAGCTATAGAATATTGCACAGAGCAGGAAAAGATAAGACATTTTAATAATATAAAGCTTGATAATTTATTTGAGTCAGATACAGATGAGTTATTAGAGGATAACAGCCAGAAAATTATCAGTGAAGCTGTGGATTTTATTAAGAGAAACTATAATAGGGAGATTAATTTAGATATTATTTCAAAAAAAATAAACGTAAGTCCCTTTTATTTTTCTCGATGCTTTAAAGAATTAATGGGTGTAAGCTTTATTGAATATCTTACAGAATGCAGGATACAGAAAGCTAAGAACCTTCTTAAAAGAGGAAAGCACCACATTAAAGAAGTATGCTATGAGGTAGGTTATAGTGATCCCAACTACTTCAGCAGAGTTTTTAAAAAGCTTGTGGGAGTTAGTCCCACTGAATATAAAAATAAAATATAATAAAGCTACCTTCTATTCTAAAGAGAAAACTTCATACATAAAATGCTATATACAATGCTATATAGCATTTTTTTGTCCATTAAGAGAGCAAAAAAATGAAGATTGTGAACAATAAATTCCATGGGATGTATAACGTTTACAGTGTATCATTATTTTATGAAGTAATATAGAAATAAGGGGGAAAGAAAATGAAAAAAATATTGGCAATTGCTTCGGTGGCAATACTATCTCTTTCATTACTGGCAGGCTGTGGAAATAGCAATACTCCAGGGGGAGATAAAAAGACAATAAAAGTAGGTGTTGCACTTTACAAATTTGATGACACCTTCATATCCACTGTTAGAACAGCTATAGAGGCAGAAGCTAAAGCTATAGCAGGAAAAGATAGTGTGACAGTAGATCTTAACTTCCAGGATGGACAAGGACAGCAGGCTACACAAAATGATCAAATTGATACCTTCATAACTCAAGGTGTTGACGTTTTGGCTGTTAATATGGTTGATCGTACTGCAGCTTCAGTAATTATTGAAAAGGCAAAGGCAAAGAATATTCCAGTAGTTTTCTTTAATAGAGAACCTGTAAAGGAAGATATGGCTAAATGGGATAAGCTTTATTATGTTGGTGCTAAAGCTGAAGAGTCAGGAACAATGCAAGGACAAATAGTAGCTGATTATTGGAAGAAAACTCCTGCAGCTGATAAAAATGGCGATGGAAAAATCCAATATGTTATGCTTGAAGGAGAGCCTGGACATCAAGATGCTATACTTAGAACTCAGTTTTCAATAAAGGCTCTAGATGAAGCTGGCATAAAGAGTGAAAAGCTTGCAAGCGACACTGGAATGTGGCAGAGAGCAAATGGACAGGAAAAAATGGCTGCATGGCTTTCATCCTTTGGAGATAAGATTGAAGTAGTATTTGCTAACAATGACGATATGGGCTTAGGTGCTATTGAAGCTCTTAAGGGTGCTGGATACTTTAAAGACAATAAGTTTATGCCTGTAGTTAGCGTTGATGCTACAGCTCCAGCTTTAGACTCCCTTGAACAGAACCTATTATTTGGTACTGTATTAAATGATGCTGAAAATCAGGGCAAGTCCATTATAAACATTGCTTATGCACTAGCTACTGGTAAAGAGGTTTCCTCAGCAGTTAAGGACTTAACAGATGGTAAGTACAAGTGGGTACCATACCAGATGGTTACAAAGGAAAACTTCAAGAATTTCAAATAAGCTTAGAAATAAAAATGCTCAAGGGATTATTCCCTTGAGCTAATTATAATATTAAAGACTAAAGACTTTGAAAGAGGTGTTCCAATGGGGCAGGAATTTATGCTATTAATGAATAACATATCCAAAAGCTTTCCTGGAGTTAAGGCACTTGATGAAGTAAGTATTAAGGTTAGACCCGGTACCGTCCATGCCCTCATGGGAGAAAATGGAGCCGGAAAGTCCACGCTAATGAAATGTCTTTTTGGAATTTATAAGGCTGATTCAGGTGAAGTTATATTAGAAGGAAACAAGATTGAATTTAAAAACCCAAAGGATGCTTTAGATCATGGAATATCTATGATACATCAAGAGCTGCATCCTATACCCTATAGAAGTGTAATGGAAAATATTTGGATAGGAAGATACCCAGCTAAAAATCTTTCCCTTATGAAAGTAATAGATCATAAAAAAATGTACAAAGATACCCAGGAGCTCTTGAATGAGCTTCAGATAAGTATTAATCCCAATGTATTAATGAGCAAGCTTTCGGTATCTCAGATACAGGCGGTGGAAATTGCTAAGGCAGTATCCTATAGATCCAAGCTAATTGTTATGGATGAGCCAACCTCCTCTTTGACAGAAAATGAGGTGGAACATTTATTTAATATAATTAGAAAGCTTAAAGAGCAAGGGGTATCAATAATTTATATCTCTCACAAAATGGAGGAGATATTAAAGATATCCGATGAAGTTTCAATAATGAGAGATGGTAAATATATAGGTACCTGGGGAGCTAGGGAACTCACTACTGATCTAATTATTAAAAAAATGGTAGGTAGAGAGCTAACTAATCGTTTCCCTACAAGGGAGAACAATCCTGGAGAGGTTTATCTCAAAGTGGATAATCTAACCTCACCAAATCCTAAGTCCTTTAAAAATGTATCTTTTAACCTTAAAAAGGGAGAAATAGTTGGACTGGCAGGACTTGTGGGAGCCCAGAGAACAGAGATGGTAGAGGCACTCTTTGGACTTAGAAGCACTGAGAGCGGTACGATATCTATAGATGATAAGCCAGTGAGAATTAAAAATCCCATTGACGCCATTAAAAATGACATGGCTCTATTAACTGAGGAAAGACGAGCTACTGGAATATTTCCGGTGCTTTCCATAGAGGATAATATGACCATAGCCTCTATTAGGAATTATGTAAAGAGTGGAGCAATAAATAAGAGGCTTAGTGTTAAGATAGTTAAGGAAAACATCGAGTCCTTAAGGATAAAAACTCCTTCTTACAAGACTCAGATAGGCAATCTTTCAGGAGGAAATCAGCAGAAGGTAATATTCTCTAGATGGCTTTTAAGTAAGCCAAATATATTAATTCTTGATGAGCCTACAAGAGGTATAGATGTTGGAGCAAAATATGAAATATATACGATAATTGCTAATTTGGCAAAGGAAGGTAAGAGTGTGATTATGATTTCCTCAGAGCTTCCAGAGCTTTTAGGCATGTGCGATAGAATAATAGTTATGTGTGAAGGAAGAGTAACAGGTGTCCTTGATTCTAAGGAGGCTAATCAAGAAGTAATAATGAACTATGCAACCCGTTTTGCACAGCAAGGAGGATTATAATATGGCTTCTACCAATAGTAGTAGTAGAGACATGAAAAAGAACATCAATGGTTTTAGAGAATTTACCAGTAACTATGCTATTTATATAGTGCTTCTAGTACTCTTTTTAAGCATAGGAGTACTTAATAACAATTTTTTTGGCTTTGACAACATTAAAAATATATTAGTGGTTGCCTCAGTAAGAATAATTATAGCTTTAGGAGTTGGTGGTGTTTTAATCACAAAAGGTACGGATCTTTCTGCTGGACGTATAGTAGGTCTTGCAGCATGTATTGCAGCTAGTCTTCTGCAAAAGCCAGATTATGCTTATAAGCTTTTTCCTAATGTTGGACAACTTCCTATTTTGGTTCCAATATTGCTGGCAGTAGTTGTAGCTGCCTTATTAGGGCTTATAAATGGTGGAGTAATAGCCTATTTAAAGGTACCACCTTTTATAGCTACTTTGGGAATGCAGGTTATAGTATATGGAATTGCTTTGATATTTACCAATGCTCAACCAATTGGTGGGCTTCGTGATGACTTTACCAAAATTGCTAGTGGTTCAAGCTTATTGATACCAAACCTTATTTTAATAGCAGTGATAATAGTAATGATAATATGGTTTATTTTAAATAAAACTCCCTTTGGAAAATATATATATGCCATTGGAGGAAACTCTGTAGCTGCAGAGGTTTCTGGCGTAAATGTGGGTAAAAATCTTGTTAAGGTTTATGCTTTAGCTGGCGCACTATATGGACTAGCAGGTGTGCTTTTAGCAGCAAGAACCGGTGGAGCAACTAATGCTTATGGACAGATGTATGAACTTGATGCTATAGCAGCTGCAACTATTGGTGGAGTGTCCACCTCAGGAGGTATTGGTAAGGTATCAGGGATAATCACCGGTGTTTTAATTTTTGAGGTTCTAAATAATGGACTTGTTGTTTTAGGGGTATCTGCATACTGGCAGCAGATAATAAAGGGTGTAATTATTATTGGTGCTGTTGCCTTTGATATAAGAAAATATTTAGCAAAAAAATAATAAATGAAAGTGGCTTTTGCTTTAGCGATTGAAAATATCGCAGAGGAAGCCTCTTTTTTTCGTTACAAATTTTTAATACATCTCATCTTTAACTGGGGTATAATATTATATATAGATTAGGAAGGGAGGGTTTAGCACATGAAGGTTTTGACTACCTTTAAAGATTTTTTCGACGAAAAGAAGAAAGAGCTTGAAGCTTTAGGATATGAGTTTTTTTATGAAAAGGAAAGTAAACTAGAATTTAAGCCTTATATGGAAGAGGTGGAGGTTTTAGTTTGCTATAACCCTTTTAATAATGTAGATATAAAAAGATTTAAAAATTTAAAATGGATACAACTATCCACTGTGGGCATAGATCAGATTTCTCAGGAGGTTGGAGAATATATTGACAGCAAAGGGATTATCGTAACAAATAATAAGGGAGGTTATGGGATACCAATTGGAGAATGGATAGTTATGAATATTCTAGAGCTCTCCAGAAATACTGCTGAATTTAATGAAAGCAGGAGGGAAAAAAAGTGGAAGCCTTTATATGATATAACTGAAATTTACGGCAAGAAGGTAGTTATAATAGGAACTGGAAATATTGCCATAGAGGCTGCCAAAAGACTGAAGCCCTTTGAGGTGGAGCTTATTGGAGTAAATACCGATGGCAGAGAGGTGGAGCATTTTAATAGATGCTTTGATAAAACAAGGATTAATGAAGCTGTTGCAGAGGGAGATTTTATTGTAATTACCCTCCCCAGCACGGATAAAACACAAGGTATAATAGACGAAAAGGTTCTTTCTGCTATTAATAAGCAGGCTTATTTTATTAATGTTTCAAGGGGAAGAGTTGTAGATGAGGAAGCCCTTATAAAAAAGCTTAAAGTGGGGGATATTAAGGGTGCAGCTCTAGATGTATTTAAGGAAGAGCCACTTCCAAAGGAAAGCCCTTTGTGGGATTTAAAAAATGTAATTATAACTCCCCATAATTCTTGGGTTAGTGAAAATGGCTTTTTAAGAAGAAATAAGATTATTCAAAGGAACTTAGAAGGCTATGCAAGGTTAGCCAGGGGTGAGATAGCAAATCCTAAAGAGGCGCTCATAAATATAACAAGCTTTAAAAAGGGATATTAAGCTTAATTAAAGCACGGGAAAATATGTCTTTTTTCAGTGCTTTAATTATTGATCGTTACAGAGTATAATCTCATTTATAATATTAGAATAAAAACAGAAATTAAAGTTAAAATTGTGGGGGAAAGATGAAAATACATAGAAGATCAAAGTTGAAAATATTAAAGCTACTTGTGTTAATTGTGGGGATAACTGGCATTCTTGCCTTAATCTCAAATATTTTTCCGGGGAAAAACCAGGGTAATAGGAATCTGACGATTATTTCATCAGATCAGCTTAAAAAAATGGATTTTAAAGAAGCTATAAAGCTAGAAGAAAATGCTTCCTTCGAAAAATATATTTTAACCTTCGAAAAGGAAGTATCAAAATTTGATGGCACAAATTATAGTACAGGTTATAAGGTGACAATTCCTTCATCAAAGCTTCAGGGAGTAGAACTGAGCAAGGATACCCCTTATGGCTTTAATACAGATGTTGAAATAATTAATGATGGAAGTGGATTGCAGGTAGTTATTCCAACTACCTTTGATGAAAATTTTCTCTACCAAAATCCAATAGATAAAAGGGAGATAATTATTCTTATAGCAAAAAGTGATGATCCTTATACTCATAGTGTAACCCTTGATCCGGGACATGGAGGAATTGATATTGGAACTAGCTATGGAAATTTTTATGAGAAGGATATTACTTTAAAGATAGCTTCCTATATGAAGATGGATCTCATCTATAATGGCAATAAGGTGGTAATGACTAGAGAGGATGATAATGTTACTTTAGGGGAAAGAGAATGGCTTGCACAGATTACTAAAGTGGCTAATACTGAAAAAACGGATATTTTAGTATCTGTCCATATTAACTCCTTTACGACCCCTGAACCTGAAGGTATCATTACTTATTATTATACTGTAGGCCATGAGGAACAGGCAGCAGAAAGAGAAGCTTTAGCCACTGCTATACAAAAGAATGTGGTTTCTACTGATGGTTGGAAGGACAATGGAATAAGAACAGAAAATTTTCAAGTTTTAAGAGACTCTACTATGCCATCAGTACTTGTAGAAGCTGGATACATATCTAATAGTGCAGATAGAGCAAGGCTTCAAAAGGAAGAGGTATTAATAAATATAGCAGATAGTATCAATAAGGGAATAATGGAATATTTAAATAGTAAGGAATAAGTTGCAGAAGGAGAGTGGGGCATTTGGAGATTAAGCTTATTAAGGGACACGGTTCAGGAAATGAATTTTATATTATTGATGAAATTGAGGGGAATTATTCCTTTAGTGAAGATGATAGGAAAGAGATAGCAATAAGTCTATGCGATAAGCTAGGAGAATTGGGTGCAGATGGAATACTTTTTCTTCTTAAAAGTGAAACCTCTCAGGGGAGAATGAGGATTTTTAATGCCGATGGCTCTGAAGCAGAAATGTGTGGAAATGGTCTAAGACTTATTGGAAGATATGTTATGGAGAAGCTTCAAAGGGACAATGTAGCAATTGACACTATGAAGGCCAGGTACGAGTTAAAGCGCTGTAAGGATATATATGAAGGTGTCTTTACAGTGGAGGTTCCTATAGACACTATAGATTTTGCACCTTCAGCAATGCCAATTAATTTTACCAAGGAAAAACTTCTTTTTGAGAACTTGAAGGAGCTATCAGATAAATATAGTTTCTCTGCAGTAAGCATAACAAATCCTCATCTTGTTTCCATAGTTTCAGAAATTGACGATGTAGACCTCACAGAAATAGGAATTAAAGCTAATAACACCAAGGAGCTTTTTCCTAAAGGTACAAATGTTAATTTTTTAAAGCTATTATCAGAGGATAGTATTTTTGTAAGAACATACGAAAGAGGGGTTGGTCTTACTCCTTCCTGTGGAACAGGGATGATTGCTTCTTCTGTAATAGCTTCCATAAATAATAAGAATTTAGAAGGAAAAAACCTCAAGGTAGTAAATCAAGGGGGAATGATACTCTGTACCGTAAGAAGGAAGAAAGATAATAATATCACCGTTAACTTTAAGGGGAATGCTACATATATTTATAGTACAGCTATAGATTATAATAAGGGCAATTTCTCTATAGCTAAGGATAAAGAAAGCTTCTTTGAGGAAGGCTTAAATTATGAGGAATTTCTTAAGGAAATAAAAAATAAATTCAATTAATTTGAGAAAGTTGTCAAAAAAATTAAAAAATACTTTATCAAATAAAAGCTTTATGCTAGACTTATATTTAAATGAATAAAAGACCAGGGTAGAGGTGCTGGTATCAAAAGTAGCTATTCTTAGCTGGCAGGCATTAAGGAGTAGTAAAAGGGATATCGGCCGAAGATAACAATCCGGCAGGAGAGGTTACCTGGTTATACATAAAATATATGTATAATTGTCACAGAGTTATTCCTGTGGAGAGCTACAAGGTACACAAATCCAGCATTTTATGTGCAGTAGGGGGTGTTCCTTTGCTGCACTTATTATATGTGCATAATCTTTTGTCTACCCGCCAGGTTTAGCGGGTTTTTATTTTATAAAGTGTAGGAGGTACAGAAAATGAAGCTTTTTGGCACAATGAAGGTAGAGGACAATTTATTAACTATAGGAAATATTCGGGTTACCAGCCTTGTTAAAAAGTATGGAACTCCTCTTTATGTAATGGATGAAGAACTTATAAGAAACACTTGCAGAGAGTATATAAATGCTTTTGGCAGCAATAACCGGGTAGCCTATGCAGGAAAGGCTTTTCTTACCCTTGCCATGTGCAAGCTTATAGCTGAAGAAGGAATGTATTTGGATGTGGTTTCTGGAGGAGAGTTATACACCGCTTATAAGGCAGAATTCCCAATGGAGAGAGTATATTTTCATGGAAATAACAAAACCATAGAAGAGATTCAACTGGGATTGAAGACTGGTGTGGGAAGATTTGTAGTGGATAATGAGTTTGAACTTGTTAATTTAAATAGGCTTGCGGGAATGTATAACAAGAAACAGAAGGTACTATTAAGAGTTACACCAGGGATTGAGGCTCATACCCATGAATACATTAAAACTGGACAGCTTGATTCTAAGTTTGGCTTTGCAGCTTTAGGAGACTTAATAATGAAAATAGTAAAAGAAGCCATAGAGCTTCCTAATATAGAGCTTGTAGGACTTCACTGCCATATAGGCTCTCAAATATTTGACACTGTGCCTTATGAGGATGCAGCAAAAATTATGCTGGAGTTAATTGATAAAATTTATAGAGAAAGAAACTACCTACTTAAGGAATTGGATTTAGGAGGAGGCTTTGGTATATACTACAGTGAAGAGGATAAACCTAAGACTACTGAGGAATATTGCAGTGCAATTATAAGTTCTGCAGAAGAAAGCTGTACAAGGCTTAGGCTCCCAATGCCTGTGCTTACCATTGAACCAGGACGATCCATAGTAGGAAATTCTGGTGTAACTTTGTACACTGTTGGATCAATAAAAGAAATACCTGAGATTAACAAGTATGTTTCTGTTGATGGAGGTATGACTGATAATATAAGGCCAGCCTTATACAATGCGTCTTATGAATGCATGGTGGCTAATAGAATGCTTCAGAGCGTAGAAGAGAAGGTGACTATCTCAGGAAAATGTTGCGAGTCTGGTGATATACTTGTTAAGGGGGCTCCAATGCCAAAGGTAAATAGCGGAGATATTTTGGCTGTTATGTCCACAGGAGCTTACTGCTATTCTATGAGCAGTAACTATAATAAAATTCCTAAGGCTGCAGTGGTAATGGTCTCTAAGGGACAAGAAAGGCTTATCTGCAAAAGAGAAAGCTATGAAGACATAATTAAAAATGAAATGAAATAAATTGTAGGCTGCCTATTGGGCAGTCTATCTTTATTTATCTGTAAAAGCATAAACAAAAGCAAAATGTTTATATATTATTTATTATTACTTAAATAACCCACGATTTAATTTGCCTTAGATTATGGTATACTATTTATATTATGCAGTAAAAGGGGTAACTATTATGAAATATAAAGAAGAGCTTATTGTAGATAGGATTGAAGAAAATCATATAGTGGTATGTGAAGATAATAAAGGCAATATGATTAATATAGATATAATGCAGATGAGGGGGACGGTAAAGGAAGGGGATATAATAAAGCTTAAGGATGGGAAATATGAAGTAGATACAGTTGCTACTTCAAGAAGAAAAAAAGACATAGAAGATATGGTGAAAGGCATGTGGGTGGAAGATGAGAAGTAAAAGAATGAACAGTGAAAGACGCAGGAAACAAAGTCAAGTAAGTAAATTGATATATGATTGGGTATTCCCCATAGCAGCTGCTCTTATTATAGCCTATCTTATTAATACCTTTGTACTTTTTAAGGTATATATACCTTCAGAATCTATGAAGCCAACCTTAAACAAAGGTGATCAGCTTTTTGTTACAAGAATATATAATAAAAGCAAAATAGAAAGAGGAGATGTTATAGTCTTTTACTCAAAGGAGCTAGAGGACTTGCTTATAAAGAGGGTAATTGGTTTACCAGGAGATAATATTGAAATTAAGGATGGCATAGTAGCTGTAAATGGTGAAGAAATAGAAGAAGATTATGTACAGTATAATCAAGAAAAAGATGGTAGTTTTCAGGTTCCTGAAGGCAAATACTTATTTTTAGGTGATAACCGAGCCAACTCTAAAGATAGCCGTTACTGGGAAAATCCTTATATAGACCAGGAAGACATTAAAGGTAAGGCTCAGATAAGAATATATCCCTTTGATAGGATAGGCACTATTAAATAATAGGAGGTTTTTTTATGAAGGAGATTGATGTAAAAGTTGAAGCACTAAAAAATGGGTTAATAAGAGACACTCAGGAGCTTTTAAAAATAAGAAGCTTAGAGGATAATGCAAAACCTGGTATGCCTTTTGGAGAGGAAGTTAATAAGGCTCTAGAAAAGGCATTAGAAATAGCAGCGAACTTAGGTTTTAAGACAGTAAACCTAGATGGGTATTTAGGGTATGCAGAATATGGTGAAGGTGAGGACTATATTGCGGTACTTGGACATTTAGATGTGGTTCCTGAGGGTGATGGATGGAAGTATTCTCCTTATGGTGGAGAAATTCATGACGGAAGAATTTATGGACGAGGTGCAATGGATAATAAGGGTCCTATTCTTTCTGCCTTATACGGTTTAAAGGCTGTAGTAGATGCAGGCCTTACTCTTTCAAGAAAGGTAAGAATAATTTTCGGCACAAATGAAGAAAGTGGTAGTGGAGAGATGTTTTATTATAATGAGAGAGAAAAAGAGCCTTATGCTGGCTTTACTCCAGACGCAGAATTCCCTATTATTTATGCTGAGAAGGGATATATAGTTTTTGATATGGTTAAGCCCATAAAAACTAATAGCAAAAGAAGCATAAAAATAGAAAGCATCATTGGGGGAAATAGACCTAATATGGTGCCAGATTATTGTGAAGCAAAAATAATCACGGATGATCCTGCTAATGTAATATCTTATCTTAGCGAATTTAAATATGAAAATAAATATGATATACAATATGAAAGATATTCAGAGGGCATTCTTTTAAAATCCTATGGGGTATCTGCTCATGGAAGTACTCCGGAGCTTGGGAAAAATGCAATTATGCAGCTTCTTGCTTTCTTAGGCACTCTACCTTTAAAGGATACTGATGTTGGAGACTTTCTAAGCTTTGTTAATGAGCATATAGGGCTTGAAACAGAAGGAGAATCTTTAGGGATAAATTTAGAGGATACAGTTTCTGGAAAACTTTCCTTTAATGTGGGTATAATTAATTATAATGAAGAAAGAATAGCACTTACTATTAATGTTAGATATCCAGTTACTTTTAATCTAGAGGATATTTTAACTCGAATAGAGAGAAAAATTCTTAATAACGATATAGAGCTTAAAAATTTGGCTCACGATAAGCCATTGTATTTTTCAAAAGAGCATATTTTAATTAAAACTCTTCAAAAGGTTTATAAAGAGAATACAGGTTTTGAACCGGAGCTTTTGGCCATTGGAGGAGGAACTTACGCTAAATCTATAAGCAATATAGTTGCCTTTGGACCAATGTTTCCTGGAAGTCCTGATTTAGCTCATCAGGCAAATGAATATATTGAAATTGAGAATCTTATAAAATGCGCTAAGATTTATGGGGAAGCTATTTACGAGCTCTCTAATAGCTAAGAAAGGAAGTGAAGGTCAACCGAGATTTTGCGGTGACATATGAACAATAATAAGAATAACAATAAAAATAAAGGCAATAAGAAGAACGATAACGACAATAATGGTAATAATAAGAGATGGAAGTTTGGAATAACATATATTTTAGCTGTCTTGGGAATAATGATGCTTTTCAACTATGGAAGGAATGCTCTTTATACTCAAGAGGTTAGTTATGATGAGTTTTTAAACCTTTTAAATACTAATCAGATAGAAGAGGTAAGTCTTGCTAGAGATAGAATAACAATAACTCCTAAGGAAGGCACAAGCTATCAGAATAAGACCCTATACACAGCTAATATTGGTGAATTAGCTCTCCCAGATAGACTTATTAAATCAGGAGTCAAGTTTAAGGGCCCAATAACCAGCAATTCACTGCTATTAGAAATAATTTTAACCTGGGTAGCTCCGCTGATACTTTTCATGGTGGTAGGAAGGTTTATGTTTGGCCGCATGGGCAATAAGATGGGTGGCGGTGTTATGTCCTTTGGGAAAAATACCGCAAGACTTTATGCGGAAAGTGAAACGGGGATAACCTTTAAGGATGTAGCAGGGCAGGAGGAGGCAAAGGAGTCTCTTAGAGAAATAGTAGACTTCCTTCATGATCCAAAAAGATATACTGAAATTGGTTCAAGGCTTCCAAAGGGAGCTCTTTTAGTAGGACCTCCTGGAACTGGTAAGACTCTTTTAGCTAAAGCAGTGGCTGGTGAAGCCCGCGTGCCCTTTTTCTCTCTATCTGGATCTGATTTTGTAGAGATGTTTGTAGGTATGGGTGCTGCTAGGGTTAGAGACTTATTTAAGCAGGCAGAAGAAAAATCTCCCTGTATAATTTTCATAGATGAAATTGATGCTATAGGTAAAAGCAGAGATAATACACTTAGTTCTAATGATGAAAGAGAGCAAACCTTAAATCAGCTTCTTTCCGAAATGGATGGCTTTGATGCCACTAAGGCAGTTGTTATACTTGGTGCTACTAATAGGCCGGAAATACTTGATAAAGCCCTTCTAAGACCGGGACGCTTTGACAGAAGAGTTATTGTTGATAGACCAGATCTTAAGGGAAGAGAGGATATATTAAAGGTTCACTCTAAGGGTGTTAAGATGGAAGGTAGCGTAGATTTAAGCTCCATAGCAAGAGCTACTCCCGGAGCTGTAGGTGCAGACCTTGCCAATATGATAAATGAGGCGGCACTAAGAGCTGTAAGAGAAGGGAGAAAGGAAGTTAGCCAGGAGGATTTAGAAGAATCTGTAGAAGTTATTCTTGCAGGAAAGGAAAAGAAGGACAGGATAATGTCCCCTAAGGAAAAGAGAATTGTTGCTTTTCATGAGGTGGGTCATGCACTTATTGCTGCCCTCCTTAAAAATACAGATCCAGTACACAAGATAACTATAGTTCCTAGAACAATGGGTGCCTTAGGATATACTCTTCAACTTCCTGAGGAAGAAAAATACTTAATATCTAAAGAAGAAATGATGGATCAGATAACAGTGATGTTAGGCGGCAGGGCTGCAGAAGAGGTGGAATTTAAAAGTATCTCTACTGGTGCCTCCAATGATATAGAAAGAGCAACACAAACTGCTAGAAATATGGTTACCATGTATGGCATGACTGATGAGTTTGATATGATGGCACTGGAGTCTATGAGCAGCAAATATTTAGACGGAAGACCTGTAAGGAATTGCAGTGACAAAACATCTGCTAGAATTGATGAGGTTACTTTAGAGATTATAAAAGCATGTCATAAGAAAGCTATAGATACCTTGGAATATAACAAGGAGCTCCTAAGAAGTATATCTGAAAAACTTTTAGATAAAGAAACTCTTTTAGGAGAGGAGTTCATGTCTATTATTAAGGAATATAAGGAACAGAGAAATATGTATGCTGGAGATAGTGTAATTTAGTTTAAAAAGTATATTTAATAATTTTATGTGAATTCCCGGTATTACCGGGATTTTACCTTCTTAGGAGGGATTGATTTGGATTTTAGTCAAGAAGTAAACAGAGAAAGAGATCTGGAGCTTTTAAAACTTCAGAGCACTATAGCTCTTATTAACAATGAAATTATGAACTACTTAAGTAAGAGGAAGAATATAAGTGAGTATATCTTAGATTATAGAAAAAAGGTTTTAGAAGAGCTTAGGGACGATGAGGATAAGGTAGCAGAATATTTTGATCATGAGCGCTATATTAAGGAAGAAGCATACAGTACTATAGACAGAAGGCTTAAGGAACTGACCACCCTAAAGGAAAGTCCGTATTTTGGTAGGATAAACTTTATAGATAAGGAATATGAAGATGAGGAAGAAATCTATATAGGACGTTTCGGACTAACTCCTGAGGGGAGCTTTGAACCATCAATTGTAGACTGGAGGGCTCCTGTGGCATCGCTTTTTTATAAGGGGAGCTTAGGAGCTGCAGAATACAATTCGCCTTCTGGAAGTGTTCCAGTAGATATAGCTGCTAGAAGGCAGTATATAATCAAGAAATCTAAGTTTATAGGGATGTTTGATTCTGCTATAGATGTTAAGGATGAAATATTACAGATGGTTTTAAGCTCTAATTCCGGAGAAAAGTTAAAGGATATAATCATGACTCTTCAAGAGGAACAAGACGAGATAATAAGACAGCCCAGGGAGGTTTCTGTGATAGTTAATGGGGTTGCTGGCAGTGGGAAAACAACCATTGCTCTTCATAGAGTTGCCTATCTTCTTTATAATTATAGAGAAATTCTAAAGGATAGGGTACTTATTATAGGACCAAATGATATCTTTTTAGAATATATTTCTGCAGTGCTTCCAACTTTAGGAGAAACTGGAGTTAAGCAAAATACCTTCTTTAAATTTGCCAGGGAGCTCTTAGAGGTTCAGGGAGTTATGGACTTTAGTACTTATG
>JAEXZL010000013.1 GCA_023451395.1 Bacillota bacterium
GTGTAACATCACCTAACACCGGAACCTCATAATTGGTTTCTACTAAGTAATCCACCTCACTATAGTGAATTTCCACATCTCCAAAGGTTCTTGGATAGTTCTTGTTTATTTCAAGAATTACAATATCAGCCTTCTCCATCATTCTTCTTTCATAAGTATTAGAGAGAGAAAGAGAAATATAGCCATGCTTATCTGGCATAGTAGCGCTTCCTACAAAAATATTAGGTTTTACATAATCTAGCCTTTTTATTCCTGCTAGATGCAGGTGGTTGGGAATGAAGGATATATTACCATTTTTATGAGCCTTTCTTAGAGTAGGAGAATAAAACCATCCATCAACCTTAAAGGCTTCCTTATACTCTTCCTTCAAAAAGTCTCCACTGGACATAGGGAGGCAATTTGTGATAGTTACTCCTTTAACCTTAGAAGCAATGGTATGAATGTTATTCATAAATTCCTGTGCCTCAGCAGCTCCAAGTCCTGTAACAATAACATCTCCGGATTTAACATAACTTAAAGCCTTTTCAATATTAATTAGCTTATCTTTATAATTCATCTATATACCTCCAAAATCCTATGATAAGGGGCAGGTTATGCCTGCCCCCTCCACCATTTTTTATGTGATATTTATTTTTTTCCTAATATTGAATCCATGCTCTGTAATGGCTTTACTGCTGTCCATTCTCCTTGTAGGTTTGTATGACTAATCTTAGAAAGATTCATTTCTTGAGTACCAGCTCTCATACCATCTGCAAAGTTTATTTCTCCACCAAAGGGGTTTTGTATAGGATCAGATTCAAGCGCATCCATATATTTGTCCCAAGTTATAGTTCCATCAACTCTTTTTAAGCCCTCTACAAAGAAATGAGCTGCTATCCAACCAGTCATTGCATATACGTTAGTTGAATATTCAGGAGTGAATTTAGCAAACTCTGCTAAGGTTTTAGCTCTATCTCCTTCAAAGGACACCCAACCGTTTCCATAAACATCAAACTTACCTTTTATTTCATTCACAACACCAGCAGCTATAACTGGAGAAACGTTAACATAGGTAGTAATAACATCCTTATCAACGCCTTGTGCTGCAAGCTCCTTTACTACCGTTGGGAAGGTAGCTTGTATAGATGCTGCAATAACAAAGTCCACATTAGCATTCTTTATGCTTGTAACAGCAGCAGAAACGTCCGTAGCACCAGCAGTAACCTGCTCAGCAACTAATTCAACCTTTAGCTCTTTAGCTTTTTGCTCTGCTCCCCAAAGCAAGTCTTTTCCCGCATCATCATTTGTATATATTATACCTATCTTCTTAGCAGAAAAATCACCTACAGCACGGGAAACCATTATTTGGCCTTCAGTCTGATAAATTGGTTGTACGGGGAATATTCCTCTATCATCTCCAGTAGCCTTTTCATTATAAAGCTGACCTATACCAGTTGCAAAATAAACTGCTGGTATTCCTATATCTTTTAAATCCTGAAGAGTTGCTCCAACTACTGGAGTTCCAAAGTGACCAACTATTGCAAATACCTTTTCATCTTCTACTAGCTGAGTTAATAATGCTTTACCTTTAACAGGATCAAATTCATCATCCTGATGTACAAAGGTTATCTTGCGTCCATTTACACCGCCAGCATCATTTATCTTTTTAAAATAAGCTTCAATACCTGCATTAAAGGGAACTCCAACTGGTGCATAAGCCCCCGATATAGCTGCGGTGTTTCCAACTTTTATTTCTGTATCAGTGACGCCCTGAGCCTGCTCTTCAGTGGCAGTTTTACCACAGCCTGCAAAAGTTCCTAATATTGCTAATAGGGATAATAATGAAACTATTTTTTTCATTTTTATTTCTCCTCCTTATTATATAATAACGCCTTAGCATTATTTGCATTTATTTAATGTGAGCCTAAATAAGCTTCAATTAGCTTAGGATCATTTCTAAGCTCTTCTGCTTTTCCATGGGTATTGATGCTACCTAATTCCAGAACATAAGCATAATCAGCTATCTTTAAGGTTTGAGCTGCATTTTGTTCAACAATTATAACTGTTGTTCCTTCTTCTTTTATCTCATTAACGATTTTCATTATATCCTGAACTATTAAAGGAGCTAGTCCTAATGAGGGTTCATCAAGGAGTAAAATTTTAGGACTGCTCATCAGCGCTCTAGCAATTGCTAGCATCTGCTGCTCTCCACCAGATAGTGTGGAAGCAGTTTGGTTCTTTCTTTCTTCCAAAACCGGAAAATACTTATATACTCTTTGAAAATTTCTCTCTACCTGCTTATGATCTTTTAAGGTAAAGGCCCCAATTTTTAGATTTTCTAATACTGTTAGCTCTCTAAACACCTGTCTTCCTTCAGGAGATTGAGCTATACCTATCTTTGCTATCTTTTCAGGTTCAAGACTGGTTATATCTTGACCATAGTATTTTATGGTTCCTTCTGCCGCTTCTATAAGCCCAGATATTTTTCTAAGAGTAGAGGTTTTCCCAGCTCCGTTTGCCCCTAAGAGAGCAACTACCTGTCCTTCTTTAACCTCAATGTCAATTCCTTTCAGTGCTTCTATGGCACCATATCTTACTTTCAAGTTTTTTATTGATAATGCGATTTTTTCCTCCATACTATTCATCTCCATCTGTGCCCAAATAAGCTTCTTGAACAGCCTTATTACTTTGAATTTCCTTTGTGCTTCCTAATGCTAAAAGCTTACCAAAGGAAATGGCGCAAATTCTATCACAAACATCCATTACAAGTCTCATATCATGTTCAACTAAAAGCACAGAACAATTAAACTCATCTCTTATTTTTCTAATCATATTGGTTAATTGAATTGTTTCTATGTCGTTAAGGCCTGCTGCTGGCTCGTCTAGTATTATTAACCTTGGTTTACACATCAAGGTTCTAGCAAGCTCAACTTTTTTAAGAATGCCATAGGGCTGTCCTGCTATTATCATATCTTTACGATCTTCAATTCCTAAGCTTCTTAATATCCCAACAGCCTCTTCTCTTAGAAGCTTTTCTTCTTTTCTAGCTCTTGGAAGCTTTAAAGCTTGCTCTAAAATAGTTGCCTTAAAATCTATATGTGCTCCTATAAGCACATTGTCAAGGATGCTTAATTCTTTAATAAGTTCAACATTTTGGAAGGTTCTTACTAAACCAAGGCCTATAATTTCATGAACCTCATGTCTAAGCAAATCCTGCACCTTATTATTTTTATCCTTAAAGAGTATACTGCCGGAGTTTGGCTTATAAAACTGTGTAATACAGTTAAAAGCAGTGGTTTTTCCAGCTCCATTAGGTCCAATTAATCCAAAAATCTCCTTTTCCCTAATATCGAAGGATAATTTATCAACAGCCTTTAACCCACCAAAAGCATTACTTATATCCTTAACCTCTAATACTATCCCCTGAGGAAGCTCCAACTGATGACTCATTTTTATCCTCCTTCCTTCTAAGCCTATTAACCCACTTTTTAATATCATTTCTAATAAAAGTAAATCCATTAGGGTAGAACATGACAACTAGTATAATTAAAACTCCATTAAATACATAAGATAATTGACTAAAGTAAGGTATCTGTTTTAGAAATAAATCCGGAATTGCAAAGACTATAAATGCTCCTATAACTGTTCCATAAATGGATCTTAATCCACCGATTACTATCATTGCCAGAAAGTCTAAGGAAAGCTTTAATGACCAGGTGGAAGGATAGCTAAATCTTATGAAATGCACATATAAAACGCCTGCAACGCTTGCAAAAATTGTAGCTAAAGCAAAGGCTACCAATCTATACTTTAAAAGGTTTACTCCCATAGCCTGGGAAGCTGCTTCGCTTCCTCTCATAGCATTTAATGCCCTCCCTAGCTGACCATTAATCATGTTATAGGTTAAAAGCATTACAATAATCAAAAATACAACTATTAAATAATAGGTAGTAGTTTTATCTAATTTGAGAGTGCCAAATAACACTGGAAAGCCAGCTTGCTTTCCGCTAAAACCATTAGTAAAAACATCAAACTCTTCAAAGGTTTTTCTTAGTATTTCCGATACGCATAAAGTGGCAATAGCTAAATACATTCCTTCTATTTTTAAAGAAACAAGACCTACAAGAATTCCTAATACTGTTGGAATTAATATTGCTAAAACTAGAGCAATTTCAAAGGGCAATTTTAAATCAACAGTTAAATATGCAGATGCATAGGAGGCTAAGCCCATAAATCCTGCGGTTCCTAAGGTAATTAACCCTGAAAATCCAAGTAATATATTTAATCCCAGTGCTGCTATTGCATATATTAGGGTTCCCCCAATTATGGTTACATAGCTTGCTTTTATTAAACCCAGTGAAGCTAAGGTTGGAACCGCAGCTAATAAAACACCAAATATAACAAATTGAAAATGCGGGTTTTTAAGTAAATTTTTCTTCATATCCTTACCTACACTTTCTTTATAATTTTCTTACCTATTATTCCATGGGGTCTAAAAACTAAGAATAGTAGAATAAGAATGTATAATATTTGTCCTCCCCACACAGAGGAGAAATAGTATAATAAAATGTTTCGGCTAATACCGATGATATATGCTCCTAAAACTGGACCATAAAAGGTCTGGAATCCACCAAGTACACAGGCAATAAGTGCATTAATTTGAACCTCATCCATAAGATTAAGAGTAACAGAGGTCATAGGTGCTACCATAACACCAGACAGGACTCCAAGCACTGCAGCTACTGCCCAAGCAGCCATAGTAACAGTTTTTGTAGGCACTCCCATAAGCTTTGCAGTATACTCATTTGAAGCTGTTGTTCTTACAGCAAGCCCCAATTTTGTTTTTTGAAGAATATAAAAGAGAAATACCATTATAGCCAATCCAAATAATATATTAAATAAGCCGTTATAGGAAATTGTTGCTCCTAAGAAATTTAAATCTCCCTTTTCAATGAGCCTTGGAAGTCTTAATGGATCTACTCCAAATAGCAATGGTGCTACCCCGATAATAATCATCATTAAACCTAAGGTGATAATTTGCTTTCCTACCGGTGAAACCTTTTTTGTATGTCGTATTATTAATACATCTATCAATATACCCATAAGAACAGCGCAAAGAACTCCTACTATTAGAGCACTCCATAATGGCAGCCCTAGCTTTGTAAAAAAGTAGGTAACGACAAAAGTGTTAAACATGCCAATTACCCCTTGGGAAAAGTTTGTTACATTAGAGGTACGGTAAACTATTATTATTCCTAGAGCCGCTAATGCATAAATACTACCGGTCTCTAAACTTCTCAATATAACTTGAATAAAAGTCCCCATCTACACATCCCCCCATTTTATTATATTTGCTGCCCAAACATAGCCTATGCCTGCTGCTAGCATGCAAATTACTGAACCCTCCTTAACCTTACCTTCCTCTATCGCCAGCTTTAAAGAAAGTATCTGGTCTATTTGTCCAATGTGGCCATAATCCTCAAGATAAATTGATTGCTCTTCACTAAGTCCTAAATCCTTTACCATTCCTACATGTGCAGACCTTTTCATATGAAGTATCGCCAGATAATCTAAATCATCTCTTGATAATTCTGATTTTTCCAGAGACTTATCTATACATTTATACCAATTAGGTACAGAAACCTCATTAAGCCTGTCCTTCATCTTCTTTGCATCCATGAGCCTTAGAGAGCTATAGGCACCCTGAAGATTTTCAGAATTTATCCTATTAACAGTTCCGCCGATTTCAACTCCAGCAGCTCTGGCTAAGGAACCATCAGCTATTACATGAGAGCCTAAAATCAGATTCCTATTTAGATTCTTCTGAAGTATCAAAGCCCCTCCCCCAGCTCCGAGATTAAACATCATAGACATATCCTTATCAGTATAATCTACTAAATCTCCGTTTCTATAGCCTCCAACCACCATGATTATATTTATACTATCATCTGCTAAAAGCATGTCCTTTGCAATTTTCAATGTGGATACTGTGGTGCAGCAACGATTTGCTAAATCAATCCCCCAGGCATTCACAGCTCCTATTCTATCTTGGATGTAAAGAGCAGAAGTTGTTAGGGGATACTCCTTCCACTCCTCACCAATACAGAGAATTACATCTATTTTTTTAGGATCTAAGCAAGTATTTTTTAGTGCATCTAAGGCTGCCAGTGCACCCATTTCCTGTGTTCCCTCTTCATTACTAGGCATTGGCTTCTTCCTTATTCCTAGCTTATTTATCACTGCTTCTTCAGTCCACATTCCCTTTGTTGCTTGAGATATTTCCTTAGCAGTGATATATTTTTCTGGAATGTAGGTACCAATTCCCAATATGCCAACGTTTGTATCATTTTTCATAGTTACAACCTCCTTCTAAAGTCTCATGCCTCCATTAACGCTTAGGGTATGTCCTGTTATATAGGAGGAATCATCAGAAGCTAAGAATAGTGCTGCTTTTGCGATTTCCTCTGGTTGTCCAAGCCTCCCCAGCATTGTTTGTTTAGCAAAACCATCAAGAAGATTCTGTGGAACAGTTTTTAAAATGTCTGTGAGAGTATACCCTGGAGCTATAGCATTAACTCTTACCTGAGCTCCCTTAAGAGCAAATTCCTTTGCCCAAGACTTAGTCATTCCAATAACACCAGCTTTTGTTGCTGCATAGTTAACTTGACCAATATTTCCAAATTCACCAACCACAGAACTGATATTTATTATTGAACCGCTACCTTGAGCTTGCATCCAAGGTCCTACATATCTAGTGAGATTAAATACCCCTTTTAAATTAACATCTATTACTAAATCAAACTGTTCTTCAGTCATTTTCCTTGTAAGAGAGTCTCTTGTTATACCCGCATTATTCACCAAAATATCTATTTTTTTATATTTATCAACTACATAGTCAAACATTTTTTTGCAGGCTTCACCATCTGTAACATTTAATACATAGCCCTCTACATTTTCATGGCTATAAGCTAACTCACCCATATCACAGGCAATAACCCTTGCTCCTTCCTTAGCAAAAAGCTCCGCCATGGATTGTCCTAACCCTCTTGCTCCGCCAGTTACAACTGCAACCATACCTTCTAGTCTCATATTTGACCTCCTTAATTTCTATGATTTCTTAACTCATTAATACTCAATACCCTTAATGTAAACCTTTAAAATGAAATATGATACATCTTTCATCTTTAGAATAGCAAAGGCTTGTATTACTGTCAATAATTACATAAGCAATTATATTCACAGAAAAAAAATATTTGGATTTAACATATTTTCTAATATTTTGTTATTATTCCATTAATATTTAATAAAATTATGCACAAATATTTAACAAATTAGCATCTTACATTTTTAAGAATTATTGCAGTTCCCATTCCCCCACCAATACATAAAGTAGCTAAACCATATCTTTTATTGCTTCTAAGCATTTCATATAATAAAGTAACCATTATTCTATTTCCAGATGCCCCTACAGGATGACCTAAAGCTATTGCTCCACCATTTACATTTATAACTTTCATTAAGTCTTCCGTACTAATATCATGTTCCTCACTGAGTTCTTTAATAACTCCTAAACTCTGTGCTGCAAAGGCTTCATTTAGCTCTATTACATCAATTTCTTTTAAAGCTAACTTAGCATCCCTTAAAGCATTTCTAACAGCTGGTGTAGGTCCTAGCCCCATCACCTTTGGATCCACACCACCTTGTCCAAATCCAACAATCTCAGCTAAAGGGGTGAGCTTATATTTTTCTACTGCTTCCTCACTAGCTATGAGCATAATACTTGCACCGTCATTTAATCCAGAAGCATTACCAGCAGTAACTGTCCCACCTTCTTTAAAGGCAGGCCTTAGCTTTCCTAACTTTTCCATAGTTGTTTTTCTATTTATATATTCATCCTCAGAAACAACCACTGTTTCTCTTGAAATTCTGGCTTCAATAGGAACTATCTCCTCTTTAAACTTACCTTCCTCCTGAGCCTTAATAGCCTTTTGCTGAGAGGCAAAGGCAAATTCATCCTGCGTCTTCCTATCTATTCCACATTTATCCGCAATGTTTTCTGCGGTAATTCCCATATGAATGCCATGGAAGGCATCTGTTAGAGCATCAAAAAGCATATGGTCTATAACCTTAAAACCACCCATTTTAATTCCACTCCTTACCTCCTTAGGCAATAAGTAAGGTGCATTGCTCATAGATTCTACTCCACCGGCAATGATAAGATCTCCATAACCGCTCTTTATTGATAATGCAGCATTCATCACTGCCTTCATTCCACTACCGCAAGCTATATTTAAGCTATAGGCAGGAGTATCCATAGGCAGTCCTCCCTTAATTGCTACTTGCCTTGCAATACCTTGCCCCTGCCCAGCAGGCAATATATTTCCAATAATTGCTTCATCTATTACTTTAGGGTCTAGCCCTGTTGTCTCTATTATGTCCTTAATTAATGCTGCTCCAAGATCTGAAGGCGCTACACTTTTTAATGCCCCTTGAAAACTTCCTACAGGGGTTCTTTTTGCTGCTACAATATACACTTTTTTCATTTTTATACTTCCTTTCCATATATAAATATGTAAACCTTTAATATGAAATATGAAACACTTTTCATATTTAGCATAACAAAGGAACCATTTTATGTCAACGACCTTTACTAATAATTATAATGTGAATTTTCTATAATTAATCACAATATCAATTTTCTATAAATAATAAACCCGCGAATCCTTAATCTATGGATTCGCGGGTGACTTTTTAAAAACTAATTTTCTATTCCTTTAGAGCAGCCTTAAGCTTCTTTTTACTCTTAAAATATTCCTGGATAATGCCTCCACCAAGACATTCTTCCCCCTTGTACAGAACTACCGCCTGCCCTGGGGTTATGGCTTTCTGGGGATTTAAAAATTCTAGTACAATTTCCTTATTAACCCTAACATGAACTATTACTCCTTGATCTGGCTGCCTATAACGAAACTTTGCAGTGCACTGAAAACTTCTCTCTATTGGCTCTGAACCAATCCAGTTCATATCTGTTGCTTTTAAGCCATAGGAATAAAGAGCAGGATTTTTTTCTCCTTGAACTACATATAGAATATTTTTTTCTAAATCCTTATCCACCACAAACCAAGGTTCACCATCTCCCCCTATACCAAGGCCCTTACGCTGACCTAAGGTATAGTGCATAAGTCCAAAATGTTCACCCTTTTTTTCTCCCTCTAAAGTCATAATCGGGCCTGACTGAGCAGGTAGATAATTGTTTAAAAAGCTTCTAAAGTTGCGTTCTCCAATAAAACAAACCCCAGTACTGTCTTTTTTCTTTGCAGTGGCAAGACCTGCCTCTTCAGCAATCTTTCTAACCTCAGGCTTAGGAAGGTGACCTATTGGAAACATACTCTTTGAAAGCTGCTCCTGATTAAGCTCACAGAGAAAATAAGTCTGATCCTTATTGGAATCCACTCCTCTTAAAAGCTTAAATTCACCTTCTCTATAATCTACCTGAGCATAATGACCCATAGCTATGTAGTCTGCCCCAATCTTCATGGCAAATTCTAAGAAAGCCTTAAACTTTATTTCTTTATTACACATTACATCAGGATTTGGTGTTCTACCTTTTTTATATTCTGAAAGGAAATACTGAAAAACTCTATCCCAATATTCCTTCACAAAATTCACAGTGTAATAAGGAATATCTAACTTATTACATACCTTTCTTACATCATCAAAGTCATCTGCAGCGGTGCAAACGCCATCATCATCCTTCTCATCCCAATTTTTCATAAACACACCGATAACCTGATAACCCTGCTTCTTAAGCAAATACGCGGCCACAGAGGAATCCACTCCTCCAGACATGCCAATAACAACCTTTGTATCTTTAGGTTCCTTCTTCATTACTCATCACCTTCTATAAGAGTCCTAGGTCTTATATCCTATACCTCTTTATTCTTAATTAGTGTAATACCTGGAGCCTTTTCCTCTTCTTCATAACCTTCATCATAGAAGTCTAAGTAGGAATGGTGCTCTCCACCTTTAGTCCAGCCCAGGATTGCCTCCATATTTACATTTTCTGCAGCTCTAAAGATTGATTTTTCCACATCAGGAAAGGATTCCTTAAGCTGCTTTATAAGAGCTTTAATCTCATATCGCTTATTTCCTATTTTTTTAGCAGCCACCATACAAGCACAGTTAAGAGGCCAAATACCACTCTTTTGAGTGAAACGCTGAATGTACTCCTCTTCTATAAAATACATAGGCCTAATAAGCTCCATCCCCTCAAAATTTGTTGCCTTAAGCTTTGGCAACATGGTTTTAAAGGTTCCGCCATAAAAAATATTTAAAAGATTAGTTTCCACAACATCATTAAAATGATGTCCTAAAGCAAGTTTATTGCAGCCAAGCTCCTTAGCCTTTGCATAAAGGGAACCTCTTCTCATTCTTGCACACATATAGCAGGGATAATCCTTAGCAATTTTATCCACCACTTCGAAAATCCCAGAATCATAAATCTTAAGGGGTATGTTTAAAAACTGGCAATTATCTATAAGAAGCTTTTTAATATCCGGATGATACCCCGGATCCATCGCCACATATTCTACTTCAAAATTTACCTGTCCATGTTTCTTAAGCTCTTGAAAAAGCTTAGCCATAAGAAGGCTATCCTTACCTCCAGAGATAGCTACTAGAACCTTATCTCCTTCTTCTACCAAGCTATACTCTTTAATTGCTTTAACAAATTTTGACCATAAGGTTTTTTTATAGGTCTTAACAATGCTTCTTTCAATCTCCTCTATAGGCAATCTTTCATTAAAGGGTACTAATATATCACAACCGTTACCGGCAATATCACTCATAAAAACTCACCTCTATAATATTATTTTTTCTCTTGTTTATTATTTCTGTCATCCAGCTCTTCAATAACAAGCTTATCAAAATTAATTTCCTCAATAAAGTTGTTTTCATTAAAGCTAGTCTTCCCGGATCGATTATATTCATTTAAATTTTTATTCAGCCAATAAGGCTTTTCTATGTCAAAGCTATGGCACAGCTCTATCATTGCTTCCTTTAAGGCTGCCTGATAATCATCATCTACCTTAAGAGGAACAGTTAAATCTTTAATTATTTTATTATTTCTCATTACCTTTCCCCATAATCGCATAATCAAGCCTCCTCAAATAATTAATAAAATATATACTATCACTTATTCATTAACCACACAATTATAAAATAAAAATCTCATAAATTCAATGAATAATAAGGATAATTTCTCCTCTTAAAGAATACATTGAAAATTATAGAGCTTTTTTATAAATCTATTTATTAATTTTATTAATTTAAGGCAATAATATATTTACATGTAATCGATAGTAATTATTATTTAATAAATAATATCTTAATATTTTATTTCTATAATCCGTTATGGTAATATAAAATAACTAGGAAATGTAGGTGCTACCATGAGTGAAATATCGTTATTTCTAGCCTTCGCCGCAGGTCTAATATCTTTTTTATCCCCCTGTGTTCTGCCCTTAGTACCTGGCTATGTAGGCTATATGACCGCTGACTCAATTCAAAGACATTATACTAACAACAAAAATAATCAAGTTTTATTCAAGTCCATTGCCTTTGTTTTTGGCTTTTCTCTGATATTTATTATCATGGGTGCTTCTATAACGGTCTTAGGGCGGGTATTAATTCAAAACCAGGTGATATTTAAGAAGGCTGCGGGTATTTTTATGATAATCTTCGGCATCCATACATCAGGTATCTATACCTTTAAGTTTTTATACAAAGAAAAGCATTTTATAAAATTTGGAAAGGCCGGAAGCTTAATTGGCTCCTTTATTATAGGCATTGCCTTTGCTGCTGGTTGGACTCCCTGTGTATGTCCAATTTTAGCCTCTATTTTATTTTATGCAGGCAGTATGGATACCATAGCTAGAGGCATACTTTTGCTATCCTGTTATTCTCTAGGCCTTGGTCTTCCCTTCGTTGCCACGGCAGTTGCGATAGATAAACTCTCCCTTAAGCTAAAAAAATTTACAAGATATTTACGTATTATTTCTGTGGTGAGCGGTTTATTTATGATTATTCTTGGTATATTGATTTTTACAAATAACCTTGGTCGCCTAAGTGGATACTTTAATTTTTTCACTATTTAATGGAGGTGTTACTTTTGAAAAAACTAATAATTATCCTTGGAGCTGTGCTGCTCTTAGGGGTATCAGTATATGCTGTAATGAATTATAATAATTCTAAAAATGATGCTAATAATTCTCTAGATAAAAGCAGTGAGAAGGAAGCTCCATCTACATCGAATCAGGAAACAGAAAAGAATAATGAAAGTACTAATGAAGAAAAACAAGAAAATGCTGATTCCGTAGCTCCTAGCTTCACTTTGCAAAACCTTTCTGGACAAAAAGTATCCCTGGAGGATTTTAAAGGAAAAAAGGTCTTTTTAAACTTTTGGGCTACATGGTGTCCACCCTGTGTAGCAGAGATGCCTGATATTCAAAAGCTATATGAAGAAACAAAAGATAAGGATATTGTTTTCCTTGGGGTTAATATAGGTGAAGGAAGAGAGACAGCTTCTACCTTTACCAGAAAAAACGGTATTAATTTCCCAATACTCTTAGATGACACTACAGCTATTAGCTTAAAGTATAATGTTAGATCCATCCCCACTACCTTTATTATAGATGAAAAAGGAAATATAACCTCAAGCTATATAGGTCTTATGACAGAAGCTCAAATGAGAGAGGCCTTAGGCCTTTAATAAAAAGGAGGTGCTGCACTAATTATTTTGTGCAGCACCTCCGCTTAGTCTATTATTATATGTTATAATCCTAGACTGCTATCGATACCTTCTTTATCAAAACCTATAATTATATTACCATTAATGTCAATTACCGGTACTCCTCTTTGCCCTGATTTCTCAATCATTTCTATTGCTGCTTCCTGATCCACAGATACATCCTTCTCTATGAAATCAATATTGTTTGATTTTAAGTATGACTTAGCCTTAGAACACCAAGGACAAGTAGGGGTAGAATATACAATTACATTATTCATATTTATTACCTCCATTCCTTAAATATTAATCTATTATACTACTAAAAAATAGACACTGTTATAAGAAATTATTATCATTGTGTAAATTATTTATACACCCTAATGATTATATTCCTTTAAGAATTTCAATTATTTCTTCACTGACCCTTGCTCTTTCGCTATAAATCCAATCTTCATCAAAGGAAAGATTGAAGTTTTTAGAAAAGGAGTAATAGAGATTTATCTGTTGATAATATACCTCAAGATCATATAGGCCTTTAATTAGGCATTGAGGCTTTGAAAGCTCCGTTCTTTTGCCAATGAAGAGCTCATCTAAATAGCTTAAAAACTTATCCATCAGTTCTTTTTTGAAAATATCAAAAGGAATTTTTAACAGCTTCCACTGAATCTTCTCATCAAGCTTGTAGCCCTTAATTGCATCTAACAGTATTATGTATTCACTTACATCCATCTTTTTATAAAAGTGAATAGCCTCTTCTTTTGTGCTCCAGAGAGCAATCTTTTCTCTAAGGGACAAACCTTTTATATCCAGTATAGCTTCACTAGGACCTATTACAGCACTGAAAATAAGCTCATCCTTATTTAAAATATTGTCTCTTATAAAGGGAGTGCTGTTTCCATATCCTGTAACAAAACCTTCCTCATATATACCCTTTCTCCCTGCACGACCAGCAATCTGCTTTACCTCCTGAGAGGTAAGATACCTTATTTCACTGCCGTCATACTTTCTAATATCCATAAAAACAATTCTTCTTATAGGAAGGTTAACACCCATACCTATAGCATCTGTAGACACCAAAATAGGATTTTCCTTAGAGATAAATTTCTTATACTGCTCCCTTCTCACTTCTGGAGGTAAATCTCCATATATCATAGATGCCTTTAATCCTTGGGTGGAATAATAAGCCGCTATTTCTAAAACCCTCTTTTTAGAGAAGGTTACTAATGCATCCCCTGGCTTTATGTCCCTATAGCTAAAGGAATGATCTTCAACAATTAGTGGGAGCTCTCTTACATATTCTTTGATTTCATATTCCTCATTTAAATCCTCAAGTATATCTATCAGTAGCTCCTTGGAATTTAATGCTCCGCATAAATGAACCTCCGAGCTTCTAACCCCTAGTATTGCTCTGGTCCATGCTGCTCCTCTCTGCTCATCTTTAATCATCTGTACCTCATCTACTACAGCTACCTGATAGGTGTCCTTTAAATCCAACTTTTCAATGGTACAGCTTAAATGAGAAGCTCCTTCCACAATTATTTCTTCTTCACCAGTGGTAAGGTTGCATTTAATTCCTTCGTTATTAAGCCTTTCAAAGTTTTCTAAAGCTAATATCCTTAGAGGTGATAGATAAACTCCCTTGCTGCTTTCTTTTAAGGCTTTTATTGCATTATAGGTCTTTCCAGTATTGGTGTCTCCTAAATGAAGATAGAATTTTCTTTTTAGTCTTCTAGCTAAAGGATATTCTTCCTTTGGATTTGATGGAAACACCCTTTTAAAATCTCTGCTTACAAGCTCTGGAATATGAGATGATACCAAAACGCTTATAATGCCAGATTTTAAATAGCCTTCATAGTTGGAGCTTACTATATCCTTGAAGGAGAAGCTTGTAGAATTTTTTCTATTATAATCTTCTATAAGCCGCATAGAAATATAATCAAGAATTTCCTCATAGCGTTTTACTACCCTATCATACTCCCTGATAGAAGTATCCTTCATTTCCCTCAAGGATTTGAGCTTCTTTCTTACTGAGGCTTCATGCTCCCATAAGGCAGAAGCTTTAGTATTTTTTACAATCTCATCTATTTGAGCTATCTGATTTTTAAGCTTTCTAAAATTACGTTCATCAGCCTTCTTCATATAACGCTCCTTATCTAGCAAGATTTATTTCTATAATTAAGCTTCAGTCTGTCTTCCTTCAGACTCCTGTGGAAAGTACTGATAGTAATAGCAAAGCAATCTTCCATTATATAGCTTTCTATTTTTATCTGACTTTTCTCCAAAAAACTTTTCAAAGCCTATATAGGAGCTTAATACATAGCAGTACCAATTATTCAGTTCTCTGTAGGTTTTACCCATAGCCCTATATAGCTCTTCTACTTCCTTTTCCTCTCCTAATCTCTCTCCATAGGGAGGGTTAGTTATTATATATCCAAACTTCTTCTTACTGCTAAAATCTCTTACATCAAGTTTTTGAAAGGAAATATTATCTGCAATCCCTGCCTTTTCACTATTTGCTCTGGCAGTTCTTAAAACCCGTGTATCTATATCTGAGGCCAATATTCTAAAGGACTTATTATTTATTAGATTTTTGGCACTATCTCTTACATCACTCCATAAATCTTCGGGGAATATTTCCCACTGTTCTGAAACAAAGCTCCTATTTAGGCCAGGGGCAATATTTCTTCCAATTAAAGCTGCTTCTATGGCTATGGTTCCAGAGCCACAAAGGGGATCAGCTAGCTGATGGGATGGATCCCATTTGCTTAAAAGCACCAATGCTGCTGCTAGAGTTTCCTTTAGAGGTGCTTCACCGGCATTTTCTCTATAGCCTCTTTTGTGAAGTCCCACTCCGCTGGTATCTAGGGTTAAAGTAGCTATATCCTTTAAAAGACCTATCTCAATCCTATATTCTGCACCATTTTCAGGAAATAAGTCCCTTCTATATTTTCTCTTCATAGCTTCTACTACAGCTTTTTTTACTATAGATTGGCAATCGGGGACGCTAAAGAGCTTTGACTTTACAGATTTTCCTGTAACATGCATAAAGCCTGTAATAGGTATAATGTCACCCCATTCAACAGCTAAGGTTCCCTGAAATAACTCTTCAAAGGTCTCAGCCCTAAACTCAGCCATTTTTATAAGCACCCTATCAGCAGTTCTAAGCCAGATATTGCAGGTTACAATATCCATTTCGTCTCCTTCAAAGGTCACTCTGCCATTTTCTATAGTTAAATCGTCATATCCTAATTCTTTAAGCTCCTGTGCTACCACCTTTTCAAGTCCAAAGGTAGCCGTGGCAATAATAGTAAAGTTCATTTTCTTCTCTCCTATGTACAAATTTTCATACTTTATTATATATTATTTTACACTATAAGAAGATAAATTAATTAAAAGATTTTATAAATAATAACTTTTCTATAATCAAAATAATTGTATAAATATTAGAAATATTGTATTATGAAAATAATTTTTACTTTAATTCTTGAAAGGGGATCCGATAAAATGAATAAAAAAATAAAGGCTCTAAAATCTGCCTTTCCTACTACAATACCTATTATGCTTGGTTATCTTTTTGTGGGTATAGCCTTCGGTATGCTCTTTCAGGAAAAGGGATATAATTTCCTTTGGGCAGCCCTCATGAGTATCCTTGTGTATGCTGGTTCTATGCAGTTTGTAGCCATAAATTTTTTCACCGGGGGTGTCAGCCTTTTTACTGTTGCCCTTATGACTTTTTTAGTTAATATAAGACATGTTTTTTATGGCCTATCAATGCTGGACAAGTTTCGTGAAATGAGAAAAAAGAAGCTTTATATGATTTTTTCCTTAACTGATGAGACCTACTCTCTCCTATGCTCTGTGGATATCCCTCCCGGGGTTTCTAAGGAGGATTTTCTCTTTTCAATTGCTCTTTTAAATCAGCTTTATTGGATAGTTGGAAGCATTATAGGTTCCTTGGCAGGTTCCTTAATCTTTTTTAACACCTCAGGCATAGATTTTGCTATGACTGCCCTATTTGTGGTCATATTTACAGAGCAGTGGCTATCCTCTAAAAATCATCTTCCTGCTCTTATAGGCTTCATAGCAACTTTGGCCTTTTTAATTATATTAGGTCCAGATAGCTTTTTAATTCCCTCCATGATAACTATACTTCTACTTCTTCTTGCTTTTAAGAAAGTTATTATGCCTAAGGATGATGAACAGAATAATTTAATTAAGGCATCTGGTATGGATAATTGCCCTAGGGAAGCTTTGAAGAAAGGAGAAATAAATTAATTTATGATAAGCACAGAAAGAGGATTAATCATTATTTTATTAACTGCATTAGCAACCTTTTTAACAAGGCTTTTACCCTTTCTACTTTTTAAAGAAGGTAAGACACCAAGGCTAGTGGAGTATTTAGGTAGCTTTCTTCCACCAGCCATAATGGCTATGCTTATAGTATATTCACTTAAGGGTTTTACTCTTCTTAAATATCCTTATATGCTACCGGAGCTTATAGCTATTTTTAGTGTGCTAGGTCTTCACTTATGGAAAAGAAATAACCTTTTAAGCATCTTAGGAGGTACAGCCCTTTATATGTTTCTTATACAAAAGATATTTATCTAGATTAAAGTTGAAATACTTATTTTCCTCCTTCGCTTAGATAGGTACAAAGAAGTATAAGACCTCCTCCAAGAAGCTGTAGGAATGTCATTCTTTCATTTAAAAATATAGCTGCAAAGAAAACTGCAGAAATTGGATCTATATAGCTTAGTATTGCTGCAGACTGTGCCTTTAAGCCCTTTAAAGCGGAAAAATACATCTCATAAGCCACTCCTGTGTGAACTATTCCTACCATTAGCAGCAATACCCACTGAAGTGATGTCATAGATAAAAATCCGCCAGTAATCTCTCCCCCATTAGTGGAAATGCTATAAATCATGAAGAGGAACAATACTAAAGCAGCTGTTGAGAGCTGGATAAGTGTTGTTTCCCTATCTGAGATTCCTTTTACAAACTTATTCATAAGAACAAAGGATGCATAAAGTAAAGCAGCAGCCACTCCTAATAATATTCCTTTAACATTGTCCCCTAAAGCACCTGCGCTGCTTCCACCAATATCAACTATGAAAAATAGCCCTATTAGAGCTCCTAGTATGCAAAGGAGCTTTTTCTTATTTAGCCTTTCCTTAAGGACAAAGGGTGATAGAATAAGAATAAAAACCGGAGCAAAATAATAAGCAAGTGTAGCCTTTCCCACTGTAGTATATTTATATGCCTCAAAAAGCAAAACCCAATTAAAGCCCACAAAAACCCCTGAAATTAAAAGTATTATTCTAGATTTAAAATTTGAGCTTTCCTTCTCTTTTCTCTGGTGCCAGGCACCGGAGAAAGGAGATTTTCACCGGTGCCTGGCACCAGAGATAGCACCTGAGATTAGCAAGAATAAACTTGCAAGTAATGCTCTGGAGAAAGCTATTTCTATTGAACTTAGGGGTATGTTTTTTACAAATATACCAATGGTTCCAAAGATTAGCATGGCGATAATGAGCTTTAACTTACTTTTCATAATGCTTGTCCCCTTTATAAATAGTATTTTAAAAGTCCACATGGATTTATCTCTTAATTATAATAATTTAAAACTAAAATTACTATATACCTTATGGGAATTGTTTCATTATTTTTAAAGTAAAATTAAAATATAGAAATTGCTTTTATGATATAATTTAACTACTATTATCTAGGAATACTTTAATATAAGGAGGATTATTATGAAGGTAGGTTTAATAGGATTAGGGGGAATAGCACAGAAGGCTTATCTACCTGTTTTTTCTTCTAGGGATGACACAGAGGTTGTTTTATGCACTAGAAGGGATGATATCTTAAGAGATCTTTCTAAAAAATACAGATTTTCCGAGTATACTACCTCTGTGGATGCTCTCATTAGCTCAGGAATAGAAGCAGCTTTTGTCCATTCAGCTACAGAGGTTCATAAGGAAATAGCAGAAAAACTATTAAAAAGTGGAATTCATGTTTATGTAGATAAACCTCTATCTTATTCCTTTTATGAAGCTCTTCAGCTGGCAGAGCTTTCTCAAAAAGTAAATAGAACTCTTATGGTTGGCTTTAATCGTCGCTTTGCGCCTATGTTTAGAAAGCTAAAGGAAGAAAAAACTCCAGAAATTATTATTATGGAAAAAAATAGACTTTTAGAATTAGATGACGCCAGGAGATTTATCTTTGATGATTTTGTCCATGTAGTGGATACGATAAGATTCTTAATGGGAGAGGATTATGATGATATATCCGTTAATGCTCTTCATAAAGATAATAAGCTCCATAATATAGTTCTCACTCTAACTAACGAAAATACCACAGCCCTTGGTATAATGAATAGAGATTCTGGAATTACAGAAGAAACCGTGGAATATATGACTTCAGGAAGAAAGCTAAGGGTGGAAGACCTAACACTTACAAAGGAATATGAAAATGGACAGAAAAGTCTAAAGGGATTTAATGATTGGGATCCCACTCTATACAAAAGAGGCTTTTATCAAATTGTAGATGAGTTTCTAAATAGTATAAAAGAAGGAAGAACCCCTTCCATCCCTATAGAGGATTCATTAAAAACTCACGAAGTCTGTGAAAAGGCCGTAAGAATGATATTATAAAACAAAGGACAGCTTCCTAAATTGATATGCTACCTCTATATAGTGGTAGCACACCATATTTTAGGAAATCTGTCCTTTATAATTAGTATTATGCCTATCCTCCAATATCCTCCCAGTTGGTCAGTGCTTCCTTGATTTCAGCAAGACTTCCACCCTTGTCTTCTCCCTTAATATAACCTTTAATCCTTGCCAAGCTTACAGTAAGATCATCGATCCTATCTCTCTCCTCACTAAACTGCATCTTTTTTTCCAGCTTACGAAATACATTTTCCAGCTCATCAGCCTTTTGGTATGCACTCTTCCAGTCTCCCATATCCACTAGCTCCTCAAGGGATGCAAGAGACCCCTCAAGATCCTCCTGAGGATTATTTGCTCTTTTAAAAAAGTTTCCGCTCTGCATAACAAGAACAAATATTCCTAAAAGACCCACAGTCAATATTACTGCCAAAAACTTTTTCATAAGAAGTATTCTCCTTCCTTTCTACAATAGTGCCATTCTTAAGCTTATAACTTTATAACTCTACTTATATAATCCTCATATTTATCTATGTACAGCTTACCTTTTGGGTTTTTTGTTGCAAGAAAAACCTCCTTCGGATCTTTTATTCCTTCCTTAGCAAGCTCCTTCATAAAAGTTTCCATAGTTAAGTTTAGTTGTTTTAAGTTTTTATCTATAATAATTCCATCATATATAAGGGTGACCTCAATACTATCCTTCTGAATTGGAAGCTTTAAATCCTTTTTAGTAGCGGGCATTACCTCTGCTTTCTTCAATACAGATAGCTGACCATTGGGTTCAATTATAGCAAATTCCACCTCCTGAATATGAAAAACATCCTTGTTTCTTAATAAAGCCATAATATCTGATACTCTATATCTAGCCTTTTTCAGAGCCTTCTCTAGTATTTTGCCATCCATGATTATAACTATAGGTTCACCATCAATTATTTTTCCACAGCTGCGGCACTTTATTGTTATATATTCTACTGCCATCCCCAATAC
>JAEXZL010000020.1 GCA_023451395.1 Bacillota bacterium
GAGCAATGGTCTCCGGTAACTGCACCAGCAAGGGAAGCGGAGATACTCACAAGAGCAAGAGGAGTCATCTGGTATCCAAATATAGCTACAGTTATGGGTATCAAAATACCAAAGGTACCCCAGGCTGTTCCTGTTGCAAAGGAAATAAAAGTAGCTAATATATATAGGATAAAGGGTAAAAAATTAAGATTAAAGGATGCCCCTTCCATAGCCATCTGCACAAATTCAGTAGCTCCTAAGCTAGAACGGCAAACAGCGCTTAAAGCCCAAGAAAAGGTAAGAATCAGCATAGCTGGGACCATTAGAGTAGCACCATCAGGAATGCACTCAGTAAATTGCTTCATAGTAATAATTCCTCGGATAAAGTAAAAAATTATTGTAAAAAATAATGCTATAGTTCCCCCTAAAGCTAAAGATACAAAGGCATCAGTATTGCTGAAGGCCTCAATTACACCGGCACCTTCAAAAAATCCTCCAGTATAAAGTAGTCCCCCTACACAGGAGAAAATAAGAACTAATATAGGCATTATCATATCTATAACCTTACCAGTAGGATTTTCCACAGGACTTGCTGAATCTGCATATAAATCCCCAGTTCCTCCATAAATATCCCCTTCATGCTCAGCTAAATATTCATACTTTTTCATGGGACCAAAATCAAATTTTAACAGAGCAAGGGTAAAAAGCATAACAATTGTTAATATTGCATAATAATTGTAGGGTATTGACTGAACAAATATAGTAAAGCCATCCAGACCTGACTCAGCAGGTATATAGGAAGCTACAGCAGCAGCCCAACTAGAAATAGGTGCAATAATACAGATCGGTGCTGCAGTACAGTCAATGTTGTAAGCAAGACGAGCTCTGCTTATTTTATGTTTATCTGTAACAGGCCTCATAACATTACCAGTGGTCAGGCAGTTAAAATAATCATCTACGAAAAATAAAAGACCCATGAACGTTGTACTAAGTAATGCTCCGGTCTTAGTTTTAATTCTTGCGGATGCCCATTGACCATATGCCACAGAGCAGCCTGTTACCTTCATCATTGCTACTATTATTCCAATGGCTACTAAAAAAATAATAATTCCACCATTTGCTCCTAATTCACTGGAGATTAATTCTACTATATGCTCTAATCCTTTTATAGGATTGAAGTTAGCATATAAAAGTGCTCCAAAAGCTATTCCGATAAATAATGAAGAAAATACTTCCTTTGTTATTAGTGCAAGAAGAATAGCCACTACCGGTGGAAGCAAAGACCAAAAGGTACCATATAAGCCATTTGAATTCTCTATGAGATTTTCTGAAGCAAAACCAGTAGAGAATGTAAACACCGTAAAAACTAAAACAAAGCTTAAAATAACCATTAAAGGCGAAGATTTAAATCTGGTTTTCATAAAAGATCCCCCTTAATTTTCCTTATAATATTTAGATGTGCTGCAAATACAATAAATTTAAGTTTTCTTTCTTATTTTCCGTGAATACTTTTTTACAATATACCTATTTATCCTATACTTTTATACAAAAACTGTCAATGTTTTGTGCTTTATAATGCTGATCCTTCTCCAAGCCTTATAAAAAATACCTGCAGGGAATACCTACAGGTACATAACTTATAACTAAACTTTTTTCTTAAGAAGCTTGTTATAAAGCTCCATATATGCTTTGGCAGAGGCTTGCCACGTGGTGTTAAGGTGCATATTTTTCTTTATAAGCTTATTCCATTTTACCTTATCCTTGTAAAGTCTCAGAGCTCTTTTTAGCTCATGAAAGAGCTCCTCTTCAGAATAAGCTTTAAAAACAAAGCCATTACCACTTCCTCTATATTCATTGTATATCTTTATCGTATCTCTTAAACCTCCGGTACTCCTAACTATTGGCACTGTTCCATATCTCATGGCAATAAGCTGACCTATTCCACAGGCTTCAAACTGAGAGGGCATTAAAAACATATCCGAGGCAGCATATACCTTTTTAGCAAATTCTCTATTAAAAGGAATTTGAACAAAAAGCTTTTTAGGAAATTTTGAGGCATAAAACTTAAACATCTCTTCATAGCTTTCATAGCCTCCTCCTATCACTATGAGCTGAAGCTTTTCCTCCATAAGCCTAGGCATTAAGTTCTCCACAAGCTCTATGCCCTTTTGAGATGAAAGGCGGCTTATAATTGCTATAAGAGGTATTCCTTCTTCTTCCTCCAAAGACAGCTCCCTTTGAATAGCCAGCTTATTTTTTAACTTTCCCTGAATATCTTGAGAGGAATAGTTAAAAAATAGTTCCTTATCAGTAGAAGGATTGTATTCCTCATAATCTATGCCATTTAATATTCCATAGAGGTCTGATTTTCTTTTTTTAATTATATCTTCAAGTCCATAGGCGTAATATCCTTTGGTTATTTCCTTTGCATAGCTTTTGCTTACGGTATTTATTATATCCGCAGTAGCAAGAGCTCCCTTCATAAAGGAAATCCCCTGGTAATGCTTAAAGATATCCTCTGTATAATACCTTTCCTCTGGCAATCCAAGCATCTCCAGAGCATCCTTTCCATAGTTTCCTTGAAAAAGCATGTTATGTATGGTAAATAGGGTCTTTATGGATTTATAATCTTCTCTCTCTCCATAGTAGGCATCCTTAAGAGGCACCATAAGAGCAGTGTGCCAGTCATTACAGTGAAGTATATCAACCTTAAAGTCCTCTAGATATTTTATCCCCTCTAATACCGCTTTAGAAAAATATACAAACCTCTCCCCATCATCATAATAGCCATAAGGCTCTTCTCTATTAAAATAATAATCATTTTCTATAAAGTAATAAATGAGGTTCTCCTCTTTTACATAACTCAAGGTGCAGGGAACTGTTTTCCATCCTATATAGGTATTGTATTTTGCTATTACCTTTTTATTTTTAAGGGACCTTCCTTTAAAGCCATAAAAAGGCATTATTATTCTTATATCTGCCCCCTGATTTAAAAGCTCCTTAGGAAGGGCATGGGCCACCTCTCCTAATCCACCGGTATGAATAAAGGGATAAGCCTCTGCAACAGCATATAAAACCTTCATTTAAAACCCACCTTTTAATCAATTTTATATAATAAAAAATAATCCCCATAAAAGAACATTTCTATAGGGATTATTTTAAAGCTTTTTATATTTTTTTAAAAGTTTTTCTTTTTAAGTATAACTAAAGGATATTCTGGATCTCCCTTTAACTCCTTACCACTTTCTATAAGGACATTTTTGTCCGTTATTACATAAGTAAGGTTTGTGTCTTCTCCAATATCCGTAGCCTGAAGAATTATACAATTCTTAAGATGAGCATTTTCCCCTATCTTTACTCGTCTTGATATAATGCAATTTTCTACATGCCCTTCTATTATAGATCCATTTGCTATAATGGAATTAACAACCTTACTGCTTTTTGTATATTTTGTAGGAGCCTCATCCTTAGGCTTTGTCATTATAGGTCTATCCTGATTAAAAACCTCTGAATTTATCTTTATATTCAAAAAATCCATATTAGTATTAAAATAACGTTCTAATGAATTTACACAGCTTAAGTAACCATCAAATCTATAAGTTCCCACCTTATAATTTTTAAGCTGAGTATAGATGCCTGTTTTGAACTTTCTGCAATGTCCTGTTCTTATGCAGTAGCTAATCATGTCGATAAAGAGCTCTCTCTTAAGGATATAGGTTTCCATCCCAATGTTAAGCTCCTTTTCATCTCCCACATTTCTGCCTACACTAATAACTTGTCCATTTTCATCTAAGTTTAAAACCTCACAGCCCTTAAAAGCCTTTGTAGCATTGTTTACTCTCTTATAAATCATCGTTATATCATTTCCATTCTTTTCATGAGCCTCTGCTGCCTCAGCAAAATCTATATTATATATCATATAAGATGGAGCCATTATCACATATTCCTGCTTAGAAAGCTTTAAGAAATCAATATTTTCCATAAAGGCTGCCATATCATCATGTTCAGGGGATTCATTGTTAAAATTAAAAAGCCTAAGTCCATACTTTTTCCTGTTTAAATCCCAAGGACGTCCATTGCTGATATGATCCATTAAGGAACGGGAATCATTTTTTGCAAAAATTCCAATATTCTCAATGCCTGCATTAGTCATATTTGATAATATAAAATCGATTATTCTGTATCTTCCAGCTATAGGTACAGAAGCTAGGGGCCTTTTCACTGTAAGCTCCATTATATTATCT
>JAEXZL010000060.1 GCA_023451395.1 Bacillota bacterium
TATAAGGCCATTTCACAAATTAATACTGCAGCTATTATTCCATCCTTATCTCTCACAAAATCTCCTGTTAAATAACCACAACTTTCTTCAAAGGCAAAAAGAAAGGTTCCTACATTTTTCATAGCAATTTCATTTATTCTTTCACCAATATACTTAAACCCTGTTAATAATTCTTGAATTTCTACCCCTAATTCTTTGCATAACTGCACTATTCCATCAGTAGTAACAATTGTCTTTAAGATTATTGGATTATAGGGAAGAACCTTTTTTTCTTCATAGAAACGAAGAATATAGTTCGTTAATAATATACCTGTTTCATTGCCCGTTAGCCGTATAAATTTGCCCTCTTTATTTTTTGTAACAACCCCAATTCTATCGCAGTCTGGATCCGTAGCTATAATTAAGTCAGCCATTTCTTTAGCAGCCATTTTCATAGCTAGGTTAAAAGCGCTAGGGTCCTCAGGATTAGGAAGCTTTATGGTTGGAAAATCTCCATTAGGTCCTTCCTGATCTTTTACAATAAGCAGATTATTATAACCAAGCTCCTTTAAAATTCTTCTTATAGGTATATTCCCACTACCATAAAGTGGTGTATAAATAACCCTTAACTCCTGTGCCCTCTCTCTGATAAGCTCTTTTCTTAAAGTCAGTTTCTTTACTTTCTCAAAATAACAAGAATCAATTTCCTCTCCAATATAGTATAAGAATCCTTTCTCTATAGCTTCCTTTTCATTAATCATCTTAATATCTTCATAGTCTTTAATATTATTAATGTGGTACATAATTTCCTTTGCCTTACTGTCCGTAATCTGGCCACCATCATCACCATATACCTTATATCCATTGTACTCCTTAGGATTATGTGAAGCAGTAATGACAATACCTGCAGAACAGTTTAGGAATCTTAATGCAAAAGAAAGGATTGGAGTAGCTCTAAGATTAGTAAAAAGATAAGTTTTTATATTGTTTGCACAAAGGGTTAAAGCAGCTTTTTTTGCAAACTTCTCTGAATTGTTGCGTGAATCATAAGCTATTACAGCTGTTGGATTATTATAATTCTTTAGAAGATATGCTGCCAGACCTTCAGTTGCTCGTCCTACTGTGTAAATATTCATTCTATTTCTTCCGGCTCCCATAATACCTCTTAAGCCGCCGGTTCCAAACTCAAGTTCTTTATAAAACCTATCTTCAATGTCCTTAGAATTCTCTAAGGACATCAGTTCATCTTTAAATTCTTTAGCGATAATCTTACTGTTTAACCAATACTCATAATACTTTAAACAGTTCAATATTATCCTCCTAACTAACCTTTAACAAATTTATTATACTATATCTTATTAGATTTAAAAGATAAATTTCCTCATAACAGCAATTATTTCAACTTTTCATATTAATATTATTGAGAAAAATATTAAAATCTTTCCATTGCATAGGTCTTGCAAAATAGAAACCTTGGACAACACTGCAATCGACTTCCTTTAAGAAATCTACTTGTTCTTTCATTTCAATGCCTTCTGCAACAATATCCATCCCAAGCTCATGAGCTAGATCTATAACTTTTTTAATAATCTTCTGTGCTCTCTCAATGTCATTTTGCTCTATGAAAAAGCTCCTATCTATTTTTAAAACATCAAAAGAAATATTTTTAAGAAGGCCTAAAGAAGAGTCTCCCTTTCCAAAATCATCAATGGAAATTCTAAACCCAGCTTCTCTTAATTTATCTATTAATACTACAATTTTGTTTATATTACCGGTATATATACCCTCTGTAATTTCAAACTCAATTAGCTCTGTTGGTATATTATATTTTCTAGTTATAATTTGGATCCTATCTAATAAGGTATTGCTTTCTAGATGAACCTTTGATAGATTAACAGAAATAGGTATAGCTTCAATACTTTTATCTATCCATTCCTTAATGTGCATACAAACTCTTTCAAGAACATATATATCAATCAACTTAATAAGAGCATTTTTTTCAGCTATAGGTATAAACTCTTCGGGAGAAATCATTCCTAACTCTTTATTATTCCACCGAAGTAAAGCCTCTGCTCCAACTATTCGGTCAGTAAATATATTAATTTTTGGCTGATAGCAAAGATAAAATTCATTATTTTCAATAGCTTTTCTCAATTCTCTTTCTATTTTTCTTATTCTATAAAAATTCTTGGTTATATTACTATCAAGAAAATCATAACTTTTATAAAGATTTTCTGTAACTCCCCCAGTTAGACCCTCTAAATATGAAATATCTTGGAGTTTTTCTTGATACCTCTCTATTTCTCTTATAATAATTATCATTAAGCTCACTATTAACACAATACCAATCCAGCTAACAACAGTGTCTATTAGAATTTCGTGAGTTTTACTTTTAATAAAATATATGGTAATTAGAAACACTATTATAATTGCATATGTCTCATTTTTTCTTTTTACTTTAGCCATTATAACCTCCTTAAAAGCTTCTTCTTCCTGGACAAATCTCTATATATACATCATTAGAGCTGCAGTAATATTCCCATAGCTTTTGTTAACAAAAAGAGCTGTACCTTTAAGATATGGGACAGCTCTTTTTTATTATTTATTCAACTTTTTGCTCTAGGCTTATTGAGGCTATAACTGCTTCAAAGTCTTCTACGATAGAAATTTCTTCCGCAACCTCCAAGTCAGCTATGGTGAATACATTACCGACAACGGCATTCTTCAAATTGAAATTTATATACTTAGGAAGATTCTCTGGAGAGCAGGAAACCCTTACATTGTTTTTTTCTCTTTGAATTACTGCTCCTTGAGCTGTAAGGTTTTCTTCTCCAATATAGTTTATTGGAATCTGTGCTATGATAGGCTTGTTATGAGTAAGCTCTTCTAAATCTATGTGTATGATTTTATGATTAACTGGATCTCTTTGTACTTCCTTTATAAGAGCTTTATGGTTTTCACCATCAATTGCAATATTTAATATTGAGTGTTCTCCTTTTTGAAATAATTCCTTATTAAGCTCCAGTTCACCTATCTCAAACAAACAATTGCTTTTCTTATAACCATATAAAATTCCAGGAATACTTCCACTTCTTCTGGCTCTTCTGGCACTTTTACCGCTGTTATCTTTTCTTGTTGATGCCTTTAATATTTCCATTCATATCCCTCCTAAAAGAAATTATTTCCTAATTATTCTCAAAATATACAGCAGAAAATTTATTTTTATTGCAATGAAAAAACAATTAACTTATAATTAAATTGTTTTTCATTGGAATTTAACTATATTTTGAAAAAATAAAAGATAAATAATTACGAAGGAAGGTGCCATATACCCTTGTATAAACTTGATCAGAATGAAACACCTCTTTTTGATGCACTTATGGAGTATGTAGATAGAGACACAATTCCCTTTCATGTTCCCGGTCACAAAAAAGGTTTTGGTATGGATGAAGAATTCAAGAAATTTATAGGTGAAAATCCCTTTAAAATTGATGTTACCGTCTTCAAATTAGTAGACAGCTTGCATCACCCCACTGGCCCCATAAAACGTGCCCAGGAGTTAGCTGCAGACGCCTATGGTTCTGATGCTACTTTTTTTTCAATCCATGGAACCTCTGGAGCCATCCAAGCAATGATCATGTCAGTGGTAGCAAATGGAGATAAAATAATAGTTCCTAGAAACGTTCATAAATCTGTAACTGCCGGCATTATTCTTAGCGGTGCCCTTCCAGTATATATGCAGCCGGAGCTTGATAAGAACTTAGGAATTGCTCAAGGAGTAACACCTGAAACTGTAAAGGAAACTCTTTTAGAAAATCCAGATGCAAAAGCAGTATTAATAATTAATCCAACTTATTATGGTGTTGCTACAGACATCAAGAGTATTGCTGAAATAGTGCATAGCTATGATATTCCTCTGATTGTAGATGAAGCTCATGGGCCTCATCTAGGCTTTAATGAAAAGCTTCCTATATCTTCAATAGCTGCAGGTGCAGATATCTGTGCTCAAAGCACTCATAAGATTATAGGAGCATTAACTCAAGGGTCACTATTACATGTAAAGAGCAAGTACGTTGATATTCATAGGGTTCAACAGATATTAAACCTTTTACAAACCACCTCTCCTTCTTATATACTCATGGCATCTTTAGACTGTGCCAGAAGGCAGATTGCCTTGGAAGGAAAGGAATTATTAGACAAAACCATAGAGCTTTCAAAGTACACTAGGGATGAAATAAATAAAATACCAGGCTTTTATTGTTTTGGAGAAGAGCTTCTAGGTAATAGTGGTGTGTATGCTCTTGATCCCACAAAGATTACCATTACCTGTAGAGAGTTAGGAATCACTGGTTATGAATTAGATATTTTATTAGCGGAAAAATATCATATTCAGGTAGAGTTATCTGATTTATATAACGTCCTTGCTGTAGGATCCTTTGGGGATACTAAGGCTAACCTTGATAGCTTAATAAATGCATTAAAAGAAATCAGCCAGGAATATTCTCAAAAGCGAAATATAAAACCAGATTTTCTTGATATTCCGCCTATACCTGAAAGTGCTATTATTCCTCGTGAGGCTTTTAATAGTAAGAAGGCTCCTATTCCTTTAAAAGAAAGCGTAGGAATGATCAGTGGCGAATTCTTATTAGCATATCCACCGGGAATTCCAGTTCTATGTCCTGGTGAAATAATCACTCAAGAGATAATAGATTATGTATATGAATTAAAAGCCGCTGGCTTATATGTTCAAGGAACGGAAGATCCATCGGTAGAATCCATAAAAATAGTAAAAAGATAGGGCTTTATGCCCTATCTTTTTATATTGTAATTCCTAAGTCTAAAGCTTCTTTATTTAATGTAAAAAGCCTTTCATTTATATTGCTTTTAAGAATATCTTCCCAGTTTATTTCTTGTAAATTACAAGCCTTGATAAGAGCTCCTAAAAGGATTGTGTTCTGGACCTTCACGCTTCCAATTTTCGCCGCTTCATCATAAGCTTTAATACTATTTATTTTTATCCCCTCTTCTTTAAGCTCTTCAAGGATATTCTGAGGATAACTTTCTCCTCCTATTAATACTGTTACAGGTCTTATTTCGTAATCATTAACAATTATTAGTCCCTGAGGGTTTAAATATTCAAGCCATCTTCCTGCCTCAACCTTTTCAAAGGACACAATTACATCCACTGTACCTTTTTCTATTAGTGGAGAATTAACTCTTGTTCCATACCTGACCTGTGTTACAACACTACCTCCTCTTTGAGCCATACCATGGACCTCAGACATCTTCACATCATAACCAGCTGCTAATAAGCCTTCTGTAAATATTTTTGATGCTAATATTGTTCCCTGTCCCCCTACTCCAACAAATAAAACATTCTTCACCATATCCATTACTGACCCACCCTTTCTATTGCATTAAATCTGCATACTTGTCTACAAATTTCACAACCGTTGCACTGCATAGAATCAATAGCTACAATGTTATTTTTATAGCTTAAAGCTGGGCAGCCTGTCCTTAAGCAAACTTTGCATCTCTTACATAATTCAGGATTAATACTGCATTTAAGGCCTTCTCTTGTCTTTATTACGTCTTTCTTCAAAGCACAGGGTTCTTTAGTTATTATTACAAAGGGTTCAGTAGAATTCTTTCCATCTGTAACAGCCTTTCTTACTTCCTCTAATCTATAGCCACTGAGTATTCTTATATTTTCTTCCTTAACTCCTAAAGCCTTAACAATATTCTCAATGGATAGAACCGGAGCTTTATCTCCATTTAAAGTATAACCTGTTCCCGGATTTTCATTGTGACCTGTCATTCCAGTAGTTCTATTATCTAAAATACAGGTAACTATAGGCTCATTATTATAAATAGAATTAATAAGGCCGGTTATTCCTGAGTGGAAAAAGGTTGAATCTCCAATAAAGGCAAAAATCTTTCTTTTATCCTCAGCCTGCCTTCTTGCTTTACTTAAACCTATTCCTGCAGAAATAGATGCCCCCATGCATATAACCGTATCTGTTACATTTAAAGGAGGCATCATCCCTAGTGTGTAACAGCCAATATCTCCTGTAGATATAATATCCTTATGCTTAGAAACCTCATAAAATATACCTCTATGAGGGCATCCAGCACAAAGAACCGGTGGTCTGTTAGGTAAAGTACCTTTGTAACTCTTTCCTTCAGTGAGTACTTCACCACTTATTGCAGCTCTAATTATTCCTGGGTTTAGTTCTCCGCAAATAGGTAATATTTCCTTTCCTATGCAGTTAATACCTAATGTTTTAATATAATTTTCTAGGTAGGGCTCATTTTCTTCAACTACAATCAACTTATCTACCTTTGCAGCAAACTCTCTTATTAGCTTCTCAGGCAATGGAAAAGTGAATCCAAGCTTTAAATATGATGCTTCTTCTCCAAAGACCTCACGGCAGTACTCATAGCTTATTCCACTAGTAATAATTCCTAAAGAGCTCTTCCCTAGTTCCATCCTATTGAGTGTGCAGGAATTTGAAAACTCTGCCAACCTCTTTAGTCTTTCTTCCACTTCAATATGTTTGTCTCTAGCATGAGCCGGTATCATAATGTACTTTTTAATATCCTTGTTGTAATCCTTAATTTTTCTTTCTATTTTATCTTTAATTTCCACTACGCTTTTAGAATGAGAAACTCTTGTAGTTAACCTAAATAAAACCAAGGTGTCATATGTTTCGCTTATTTCAAAGGCTGTTTTAATATAATCCAAACATTCCTGTGAATTTGATGGTTCTATCATAGCAACCTTAGCATGAGGAGCATAAAGCCTATTATCTTGCTCATTTTGTGATGAATGCATCCCTGGATCATCAGCTGTAATTACCACAAAGCCTCCATTTACACCTTCATAAGCCATAGTAAATAGTGCATCTGCAGCTACATTAAGACCTACATGCTTCATAGCAGTGAGGCTTCTTGCTCCTCCTATGGAGGCACCAGCAGCAACTTCAAAGGCAACCTTTTCATTTGGTGCCCATTCTCCATAACCCTCTGGGTACTTTACAAAATTCTCTAAAATCTCAGTACTTGGTGTTCCTGGATAAGCAGAAGCAATATGACAGGATGCCTCATAGGCTCCTCTAGCACAAGCTTCATTTCCAGACATTATTAACTTCATAAATTAATCCCCCTTAATATTTAAATAATAGCACCTAAAGCTATTGAATAAAGCTTAGACTCTGCTGAATCTGATCTAGAGACTAAAACTACAGGACACTTGGCTCCCATAATAACCCCAGCATTTATCCCCCTAGCAAAATAGGTTAAAGACTTTCCTAGCATATTTCCGCATTCCATATTAGGCACCAGAAGAATATCTGCATCTCCTGCTACCTCGCTTACAATACCCTTATGCTCTGCTGCTTCTTTATTAATTGCATTATCTAGAGCTAGTGGCCCGTCTATTATACAACCTTTAATCTGACCTCTTTTTGCCATCATTGATAATGCTGCTGCATCTAAAGTAGATGTCATTTTAGGATTGACCCCTTCTATTGCAGCAAGTGCAGCTACCTTAGGCTTTGAAATATCTAAGGCTCTGCAGAGTTGTACTGCATTGTTTACAATTCCAACTTTATCCTTTAACTCTGGAAAAGTAATCATACCTCCATCTGTTAAAAAGATGAGTTTATGATATGTAGGAACGTCGTAAACCATTACATGAGAAAGCACTTCTGCTTTTCTGATTCCATAGTCTTTATTAAGAACATGTTTTAATAGATCTGCAGTATTAAGTTTTCCTTTCATTATAAAATCTTGTTTTCCTTCTTTAACTGCTTTTACAGCCTCTAAAGCTGCCACAGACTCCCCTTCACAAGGGATAATTTTCATTTTTTCAAGACTTATACAATTTTCATTAGCAATAAATCTTATTTTTTCCTCATTTCCATATAGCGTTGCCTTTACAATTCCCAAATTTGTAGCCTCGCTTACTGCTTTTAAAACAACGTCATCCTCCGCAGCTGCAACAGCCAGCCTTTTTGCTCCTTCTGCTTTTGCTTTATGGAGTAATTTATCTAATCTGTTCATAATACCCCCTAAAATACTAAAATATGTATTACCTAATTTTAGTATAAATATTGTTTATAGGATGTCAATGCTATCTGATAAAGCTATAAAAAATATAGAGGTGCTTTGCTTAGTCAAAGTACCTCTATAATGGTATATTTTTATTTATTTATGAAATTAATTAACTATATAAACTTTACTCTGGCATAATACTATTACTTTTATCAAAAAAAGTTATTTTAACGTTACTACCGTAACACCGGTTCCTCCCTCGCCATATTCACCTAATCGGAAGTCTTCTACATGAGGATGTCTTCTAAGCATATCATTTATAGTCTTTCTTAAAATTCCTGTTCCCTTACCATGGATAACAGTGACTTCACTCAGACCTCCTAAATATGCCTCATCAAGATATTTATCTGTATTATATAAGGCTTCCTCAGAATCCATACCTCTTAGGTCTATAGATGTATTAACACTCTTAAGATTTAAATTAACCTCTCTTCTTTTATTAGCTTTTTGCTCTTCCTTCTGTTTACTTTCAGTGAGCTCTGACAGCTTTACATTTATCTTCATTATTCCAGCCTGTACCTGTACTTCTCCTTTACTATCAGGCTTTGTAAGGATTATTACCTGTTGGTCAAGCTTTGCTAAGTATGCACTGTCTCCTGGCGTGGCATTTTTTAATGCCTTTCCTTGGCTTTTACCCTGTAAAGATTTCGCAGTATCAAGCTTATCCAAATTATCCTTTAATCTTTTTCTCTCCTCTTCCAACTTTCTCCTTGCATCAGAGGAATAACCAAGCTTTTCTAGATCCCTGAGATTCTTGAGAATTTCATCTGCTTCGTCCTTAGCTTCATTTATTATTTTTCTAGCTTCTTTTTTAGCCTCTGACTGAGCATTTATTCTAATTCTGTCGATACCCTGAAGCTTGCTTTTAAGCTTCTCTCTTATTTCCTCATTTTCTCTTTTCAATCCCTCAGCAATTCGCGCATCTCTCTCTGCTTTGATGCTCTTTTCCTGCAGCTTTTGAATCAAATCTTCAAACTTTAATGTTTCATCAGATATTAATTCCTTAGAAGAGACGATAATATGGTTAGGTAAGCCAAGCCTTCTGGAAATCTCAAATGCATTAGATTTACCGGGTATTCCAATTAAAAGCCTATAAGTAGGTCTTAGGGTCTCCACATCGAACTCTACAGAAGCATTTTCCACCCCTTGAGTTCTTAAAGCATAACCTTTAAGCTCACTATAATGTGTAGTAGATAGAAGCCTAGCCCCTTTTCCTCTTAAATATTCTAATATTGCCACAGCTAGTGCAGCACCTTCTGTTGGGTCTGTACCCGCGCCTAATTCATCTAACAGTACAAGAGAGGTCTCCCTTGCTTCCTCTATTATCTTCACAATGTTTGTCATATGGGAGGAGAAAGTAGACAAGCTTTGTTCTATACTTTGTTCATCTCCTATATCTGCAAATATTTCTTTAAAAAATCCAATAGTTGAATTTTTTCTTACAGGTACAAGCATTCCGCTTAAAGCCATAAGATGTATAAGTCCTACGGTTTTTAATGTAACTGTCTTTCCGCCAGTGTTTGGGCCAGTTATGATTAAAGAGTTAAAGTCCTTCCCCAAATATAAATCACATGGTACAACCTTACTCTGATCAATTAGAGGATGTCTTGCCTCCATTATATCAATAAATCCATCCTTGCTAATTGATGGAAGCTCGCAGTTTAATTCATTGGCATATTTAGCCTTAGCAAAGATAAAATCCAACTCATAAATAATGCTTTCATTGTTTTTTATTACTTCAATATTAGAATAAACCTCCTGTGAAAGCTCCTCTAATATTCTTTCTATTTCTGCTTTTTCTTTTAAAGAAAGCTCTTTTATTTCGTTATTGAGCTCCACAAGACTCATTGGCTCTATAAATAAAGTTGCACCTGAAGAGCTTTGATCGTGCACAAGCCCCGGTACTGAAGATCTATATTCTGCTCTTACAGGAAGTACATATCTGTCTCCTCTCATGGTATAAAGATTATCCTGGAGATATTTAGAGCTGCTTCTCATAAGCTGCCCTATCCTATCCCTTATAGAGGAATTTTTATCCTTAAGGCTTCTTCTTATGTTGTATAGGGTTGTGGAAGCATGATCAGATATTTCCTCTTCACTTATTATTGCTTTAAAAATCTTATCTTCAAAGCTTCTTAAAGGTATTAGAAGACTAGCTATCTCCTCTAAGGTATAAAAAGGACTTTCATTTTCCTTTCTGCTCATATAGCTCTGCAGACCTCTTGCACATCGCATAACCTGTGCTATTTTTAATAGCTGTCCTGGATTTAACACCCCTCCCTTTTCAGCTCTTTTAACTGCTTCTCCAATATCATAAAGGCCTTCAAAGGGTGGGCTTCCCTTTTTAAATAATAGGTTAAGTGCTTCATAGGTTTCCTGAAGCTTTTCCTTTATATCATCTATCTCTTGAAAGGGCTCTAAATCATATATAAGTCTTTTAGCTGATGCTGTTATGGCATAAGAAGTTACTTTTTCTTTAACTTTATTAAATTCTAAAACCTTTATTGCCTTTCCATTCAATACATTTCACCTCTCTTACTCTACCCCTCTTTTATAATGTCCTCGGGTACAATTCTTTTCATTAATACTTCTCTGCTCCCTTAAAGACTTTAAGACCTCTAAAGCTTCTTCATAGCTTTCATCAGTAAAATCTATTCGGAAAGAGTTTATTCCAATATCCATTAATTCTTTTTCCTTATCCATGATATTCAGTGGAAGTGAATTTAACAGAGAACATCTGCAAAACCTATCAGTAATTACAGGAAATTCTATATTCATTCTATCTTTAAGAACAAAGCTTCCTTTTTCACATTCTAAGGAGCAATTCTCTTTGCTGTTCTTATGTCCTATTATACTTCCTATAGGGCAATATTCCATAATCATCATCTCTGTTTTACCATAGCTTATAACCTGTAATGGCAACAAGCTCTTTGATGCAATGTCTGCAATTTCCTTTTTATTAAGCTCCAGGCTTAAGGTTACACCTTTTAAATCCTCTTCATAGAAATCAGTACTCAAGGAATTAAAAATATTTAGCTTATAGTCTCCTATAATATCAGTTTTTCCCTTAAAGTATTCTATAATTCCTTGATTAGAGGTTACTATACCCTTAATTTTGGAAAGATTCCTCTCTATTATCATAGAAACCCTTGGAAACTCTTTTTTTATTATATTAGGAGCTTTAAGATAAACCTCCTTACCCTCTAAGCTTTCTAAATCAGCTTCATTGATAGAATCCTTTCGGGAAAATAAATTTACAATGCAGCTTTCATAGTCCTCTGATAGGAAGGCCTTAAGCTGATCCTTAGTATTAATTGATATCAGATACTTAGGTAGTGGATCATACTTTACCCTTTTCTCTCTTTGATAATTTAATTCATTAAAGCTTCGTCTGTGTCCTTCTATAATAGTCTTTTCTATTATATCAAAAAGCTCTCTTCTAAGTTTATTTATTGACGCAATAGGCATAAATCCCTCATCATAGTGAAGCTCGTGTATTTCTTTTATATTAAAAGGTGTATCGCCTATTTTATATAAACATTCTAAAAGCCTCTCTCTGCTAATAGGTCTATTTATTGCCTCTTGTACTTTATCTCCTTGAACCTTATAGAATCTTCCTTTATATGTTCCAGTAAGAGTAAAGGGTTCATCTTTCTTAAAGCTATACTCTAAAGATAAGGCTTCAGGGGATTTAATGCTTTCACTTTTATAAGGTGAATATTTTTTTGTAAGACTTTCACTAGATGTTTTGTAAAGCTTATCTCCTATTTTATATTCTACAGGATATAATCTCACCCTATCACCCTTAATAGCCTTTTCAACAGTTTCGCCTTTCTTAGCTATTTTAGATAAAGTAAAGCCTCCTGAACCATTGCTTATACCATCCTTAATCTCTATATCTGTACTAAGGCTAATGTGCATATCTTTACCTACAGTCCCTATCAACACTCCAGTGTTTTTGGGGTTATTAATAGCCATTAGTTCAATTCCAGGATTACCATAAAAATAGGCTTTATTAAAGCCTTCTCGGTTAAATAGCTGTAGTAGCTCTTCATAAGACTCCTTACTATTTATCTTACCTTCTTTATTTCCTTCAATTATTTCTAAGGCCTCTCTATAGTTTTTTACTACACCAGCAACATATTCTGGTCTTTTCATCCTGCCTTCTATTTTCAAAGAAGCTGTTCCAGTCTCAATTACCTCTTTAATAAAATCAATAGTGCATAGATCCTTAGGACTTAGGAGAAAGCCCTCTCTAGTATCATTACTATCCTTATTTATTAAAGTGTAAGGCATCCTACAAGCCTGGGCACATCTTCCCCTATTTCCGCTTCTTCCGCCAATCATGCTGCTCATAAGGCATTGCCCCGAATAAGAAACACATAGTGCTCCATGAACAAAAATCTCTGTTTCAATCTTAAGCTCTGTGGATATATATCTAATTTCTTCTAAAGATAATTCTCTAGATAATACAATCCTTTTAAAGCCTTTATTAGCTAAGTATTTTGCACCTTCTCCATTATGGGCTGTCATTTGAGTAGAAGCATGGAGCTCAAAATCAGGAAAAGCTTTTTTAATATACATAGCTATCCCTGTGTCCTGTACGATTAATGCATCGACACCAATGGAGTAAAGATCCTTAATATAAGCTTTTGCTTCCTTTAGCTCTCTTTCTTTAATTAGAGTGTTAATAGTTACATAAACCTTAGCATCCCTAATATGAGCATAATCTATTGCTTTCTTCATATTTTCAATATCAAAATTTCCTGCAAAGGCTCTGGCAGAAAATTTATCTCCACCAATATAAACAGCATCTGCACCTGCATTAATAGCTGAGATAAATGCCTCCATATTTCCTGCTGGTGCCAACAATTCAACCTTTTTCATATATTCATCTCTCCTGTTCAAAGACTATTATATACAACTTATAGCCTTTTTCACAAGAAAATTAAAAAATAAGAGCCCTAAGGCTCTTATTTATCATAATTTATTAATGCATTTTTACTTTTTCTTTCCTTTGCCAGAAGAACCTGGCTTTCAATGAGCTTGCTCTGTAAATCCATAAGCTTATACTTAGAGGACTGAAGGTTAAATTTAATCTCTTTATTTTGCTCCTTAAGAGAATTATTTTCCTTTACATACTTGCTTACCGTATCCTTAAGTATATCCAGTTCCTCCTTTAAGGAAGCTATCTCAGTATCCTTTTCTTGGAGCTCCTTTTCAGCATCTAAGGAGTTTGTTCTGCTCTGAAGCTCATCATTATAGCTCTCTAATCTTTGAATTTGCCTTTTAAAGTCCTCAATCTGACTAAGATATTCCTGCTCCTTAACCTTAGTTTCCTTAAGACTTTCTTCAGTATCTCCCAGCTTAGCAATAGCTTTAAATAATTCATCTGTCACATTAACAGCAGATAAAACCGCAGCAGAGGAGGTGCTAAGCTTTTTATTGTTTTCTAGTATTCCTTTAATATTTCTATCGGCATAAAGAGCTACCTTGTGAAGATACTCTTCGCTTTCCTCACCCTTTAAGTTATATTCATGTCCATTTATTTTAACAGTAATAATATTCATAATAGCACCCTCTTACTTTCTAGATGTATTAATTATATTCTACCATAAATATTCAGTTAATCAAACAAGCTTTATCTTAGTTGAGCGCCTAATTTATACTCTAAAGACCTAAGAATCTTATCATGAACCTTATTTATATCCTTATCCTCCAATGTTCTGTTTTCTGCTCTATAAACTAAGGAATAAGCCACACTCTTTTTACCTTCAGGGATTTGCGTACCCTTATATACGTCAAAGAGTTTAATAGATTCTAGGAGATTTCCACCCTGACCCTTAATTGTTTCTTCAATATCCTGTACCAGAATATCTTCGTCTATAATTAGAGCTAGATCTCTAGTTACTGCAGGATATTTAGGCAGTGGTGAGTATTTCTTTGTAAGATCACAAACCTTATATAGTTCATCTAGATTAAGCTCTGCTACATAACAAGGAAGATCAATACCATAATTATCTGCTACATCTGGATGAATTTCTCCTAAAATTCCTAGGTGTATCTTACCGGAATATATATCAGCAGTCTTACCAGGATGGAAGGATGGATTTTCCTCTTGTCTCTTAAAGGAATATTTTTTAATCCCTAAAGCTTCTATAAGATTTTCGCAGTATCCTTTAAGGTCATAGTAATCTGAACCACCATAGATTCCAATGCTTAGAATGTTCTTTTCTAAAGGAAGCTCCTCTTCATTAGAACCCTTGATGTAAATCTTAGCCATCTCAAAGAGTCTTGCCTCTTCAATGCTTCTAGCATAATTTCGAGCAAGAGCTTCCATCATAGAAGGAATTGTACTTGTTCTCATAAAGCTTAGATCTTCCCCTAAAGGATTCTTTATCCTAATCATATCTCTAAGTGGGCTATCTTTTTCTACCATTATTTTATCTAAGGATTTTGCACTTACAAAAGAATAGGATATAGATTGACATAGTCCAGCTGAAATCATAGTTTCAATAACAATGTCATCAGTCTTTGCTTTAAGACTCTTAGGCTCTTTTGAAGTTACACTTTTACTTATGGTTACTGGTATATTATCATAGCCATAAATTCTTGCAATTTCTTCTGCAATATCCTCTTTAATACTAATGTCTATTCTAAAGCTCGGAACAGTTATAATTAAATTATTTCCATCTATCTCTGTAGCAAGCTCTAGTCTATTAAGGTACTCAGCCATATCTTCCTTACTTATTTCTGTTCCTAAGAATTTGTTTACCCATTCATAGGAAACCTCTAATTTCTTCTCTTTACAAGGCTCAGGATAAACATCTATAGTGCCTTTTACTATATCTCCGGCATTTAGCTCTTCTACAAGACTACAAGCTCTATCAATAGCATATTGTGCTAGGTTAGGATCTATGTCCTTTTCAAATCTTGATGAAGCTTCAGTTCTTAAGCCAAGCTTTTTAGCATTTATCCTAATATTTGTACCATCAAAGTTTGCACTTTCAAAAATCACCTCAGTGGTATCATCCTTTATTTCCGAGTCCATTCCACCCATAATTCCAGCAAGTCCTATGGTAATTTCACCATTTTTAATGCATAAAACCTCATTATCTAGCTTTCTTTCTATCTCATCTAGAGTAGTAAAGCTTTCTCCATTAAGAGCTGTATCTACAACTATTTTTCCAGAATCAATTTGTCTTTTATCAAAGGCATGCATCGGTTGACCAAGCTCTAACATTACAAAATTAGTTATATCTACGATATTATTTATAGGTCTAACTCCTGCTGCTAGAAGCCTTTCCTGTATCCATGATGGTGAAGGCTCTATTCTTACGTTTTTAACTCCTCTAGCTATATATCTTCTACATTTTTTTCCATCTCTAATCTCTACTTGAAGATAGTCATTGATATTCTCTTCTGCAGAAGGCTCATAGGAGGTTTTAGGTTTTGTATAAGGTATTCCTAAAGTAGCAGAGGCTTCTCTTGCTATTCCCAAAACACTTAAGCAATCTGGTCTGTTTGAAGTAATTTCAAAATCTATAACCTCATTGTTTAATCCAAGGATTCCTTTAATATCTCTACCTAAAGGAGTGTTCTCAGGTAATATCATAAGTCCATGAACTGGCTCTTCAGTTGGAATACCTAGCTCCTCCTCAGAACACATCATACCGTTAGATACAACTCCTCTAAGCTTACCCTTTTTAATCTTAAGACCATTAGGAAGGCTAGCACCATGAAGAGCCACTGGTACCACATCCCCAACCTTCATATTATTTGCTCCAGTTACAATTTGAACCCTTTCCTCAGCGTTTACATTAAGCTGGCATACCACTAGCTTATCTGCATCCTTATGAGGTTCAATACTTTCAATTAGTCCTGTTACTACCCCGGTTATATCATCTCCTTGAGATATTATTTCCTCAACCTTAGAACCGGAAAGGGTTAATTTATCCCCTAGCTCCTGGGGAGTTATCTCAATATTTATATAATCTTTAAGCCATTTATATGGAACCTTCATTATAACAACCTCCTAGAATTGATTGAGAAATCTCATGTCGCTTTCATAAAGTAATCTAATATCATCAATGCCATACTTAAGCATAACCATTCTATCTATACCAAAGCCAAAGGCAAATCCGCTGTAAACCTCCGGATCAATACCGCAGTTTCTTAAAACCTGCGGATGTACCATACCACAGCCTAAAAGTTCTATCCATCCACTTCCTTTACAAACTCTGCAGCCTTCGCCCTGACAAACAAAGCAGGTTGCATCCATTTCAGCTGATGGCTCTGTAAAGGGGAAATGGTGAGGTCTAAACTTTGTTTTTACCTTATCACCAAACATTTTTTTAGCGAAGAGCTCCAAGGTTCCCTTTAAATCTGCTAAAGTTATATTCTTATCAATAACTAAGCCTTCCATTTGATAGAATATTGGTGAATGTGTAGCATCTACAGCATCTGATCTAAACACCTTACCTGGAGATATCATTTTTATTGGTGGCTTTTGCTTCTCCATAACTCTAATTTGCACTGGTGAGGTCTGGGTTCTTAAAACTATATTATCGTTAATATAAAAGGTATCCTGTTCACTTCTTGCAGGATGATTTTTAGGAATATTTAAGGCTTCAAAATTATAATAATCAAGCTCGATTTCTGGCCCATCTTCCACAGAAAATCCCATGGATATAAATATATCCTTTATTCCCTCTAAAGTTAAATCTAAAGGATGTCTCTTTCCAATAACCTTCTTTCTTCCAGGCATAGAAATATCTATAATTTCATTTTTTAGCTTTTCAGCCTTTTTAATTTCCTTTATTTCCCTGGAAATATTTTCTATTTCCTTTTCTACTTTTTCTCTTATATCATTAACAAGCTTACCGATTATCGGTCTCTCTTCCTGAGAAAGGCTTCCCATACCCCTTAAGATTGATGTAAGCTCTCCCTTTTTTCCTAAATATTTCACTCTAACTGCTTCTAGCTGAGGAATATCCTTTATTTCCTTTAGCTCTTGCAATGCTCTTTCACTGATTTCTACCAGCTTTTCTTTCATTCTAATTGCTCCCTTCAATAGTATTCTCAAAATACTGTTCATATTTCTTTAGATAAAATCCAAGAAAATAAAAAAACCGCCCCAAAAAGGGACGGATATATCCGCGGTACCACCCTAGTTAGCATCACTGCTCACTCGAAATACATAACGGTTATCCGCCGAAGGCTACTAAAATTCACCAACGGAACTCCTGAGCGAACTTCAATATAAATCCCTTAAGAGGACTCTCAGTCTATGATCCTCTTCCCTGTTTAAGTTCCCTTATATTTACTCTCTCATTCAAAGTTTTTATTTTAATATTACATTTTAATAATATGATATAACGGATTCTTAATAAAATCAAGCTTCTGTTATAATCTTTGCCTTAAAGCCTCAAACATTATCACTGAGGCTGCTACTGATGCATTAAGAGATTCTACCTCTCCAACCATAGGTATAATTGCCTTATAATCGCAAAGGCTCATTATTTCATCACTTATTCCTGAAGCCTCATTACCAATGCAGATAACAATATTACCTGAGAGATTAAAATCATAAATGCTTTTATCTGTTTGTAAACTCGTTCCTATAAGCTTATAGCCCTTACTTTTAAGCAACTTAGTAAAGGTTAAATTCTCTTCCTCCAAGATTACCTGCATTCTAAATACCGATCCCATAGTAGACCTTAGAACCTTTTCATTGAGATAATCTACAGTACCTTTAGTGCATATGACACCTTTTGCACCAACAGCCTCTGCTGTACGTATTATAGTGCCTAAGTTTCCAGGATCTTGTAGCTTATCAGCTAGTATATAAAGTCCATCTTCCACAACAGGGCTATTTATTTTAAGTTTAACCTCTGCTAGTATCCCCTGAGGTGTCTCTGTATCGCAAAGCTCATTAAAGAGTGAATCTTTTATAATAAGCAAGGAATGATCAAGCTCCCTTAGAAGCTTATCTTCCTTATTCTTTTCATAAAAGCCCAAGGCAACCACTATATGAAGAACATCACTCTTTGATTTTAACGCTTCTTCTACAAACCTATAGCCTTCTATAAGGTATTTATTATTAAGTTGTCTAAATCTTTTGCTTTTAAGCTTTTTTAATTCTTTATATAGCTTGTTATCCTTACTTTCTATATAGATCAAATATTTTCCTCCATTTATTTGTTCAATTTTCTTTCCAGCTTAGCAATATCATCCGCTGATCCAACGGCAACCACAATATCATTAGGTAAGATAACGTCCTCTGCTCCTGGGGATACATTAACCTCTTCTGTATTTTTTATCGCAAGTATATTAATGCCATAATTGCTTCTGGTAGAAATATCTTTCAAGGATTTATTATGCCATTCCTTAGGTGGTTCAATTTCCATAATGCTGTAATCCGGTGACAACTCAATAAAGTCTAGGATACTTGAAGACAGAAGATTATGTGCCACTCTTACACCCATATCCTTCTCTGGTAAAACTACTCTATCTGCTCCTATTTTTTGTAATACCTTGGAATGTAAATCACTATGTGCTTTAGCAATTATGTATTTAATGCCTAATTCTTTAACAAGAAGGGTCGCCATAACACTAGCCTGAATATTACTTCCAATGGTAACTACTGCTACATCAAAGTTTCTAATCCCTAAAGTCCTTAAAGCTGCTTCATCGGTAGCATCCATCTGCACCGAATGAGTTACATATCCAGAAATCTCCTGAACCAAATCCTCATCCATATCTATGGCCAAAACGTCGTTGCCTAATTCATATAATGTTTTTGCCACAGAAGTACCAAATCTACCTAATCCTATTACTACAAATTGTTTATTTGCCATATTATCACCTCTATCCAACTATTATCCTATCTTCAGGGTATCTAATATCCCCTTTATTTTTCTTTTTACTTCTTACTAGAGCAAGAAACACCGTTAATGGACCAACTCTACCGCAGTACATTGTAAATATAATTATTATTTTACCAAGTAAGGATAACCGTCCAGTTAATCCTATGGATAATCCTACTGTGCCGAAAGCAGAAGTACTTTCATAAAGAAGCTCTTCAAAGGATGCTCCTACTTCCGTAATAGATAAAAGCATAGTAACTGCTATGACTAAGAAAAGTCCAATAGTCACAATAGTAAAAGATTTATATATTGTATCCTTTGAAATCCTCTTTTTAAATATTTCAGTGTCCTCCTTACCCTTTATTACTGATAAGATTGTCATGATGAGCACCCCAAGGCTAGTTGTTTTTACACCCCCTGCAGTAGATCCTGGTGAACCTCCCACAAACATTAATAGTATAGTAAGAAAAATACCAGCTGTTGACATAGCTGAAGTAGGTATGGAATTAAAACCTGCTGTTCTAGGTGTAACTGCTGCAAATAGTGCATTTGTCATTTTATTTCCAATGCTCATTGGCTTAAGGGTCATTGGATTATTATACTCAAAGATAAACATGAACAAAGTACCTACTAAAATAAGCATTAATGTCATCATTATTACAAACTTAGAGTGGGTAGACATTCTTTTAAAGCTTTTATAGTTATATATCTCTGACCACACCACAAAGCCTAAGCCACCTATCACTATTAAAGCTGTAATGGTAAGTATAATAACCGGATTATCAGCAAAGTGACTTAAACTAGAAAAGTTACCCATTAAATCGAAGCCAGCATTACAGAAGGCTGAAATTGAGTGCCAAATACTATAGTAAATTCCCTTTCCAAATCCAAATTCCGGTATAAACTGTGTAGATAGGAGCATGGCACCTAATAGCTCAGCAGAAAATGTAAAAATTAAAACATATTTTGCAAGCTTTACTAGACCTTGAAGGTTAAAGGTATTCATTGATTCCTGCATTATAAGTCTTTCTTTTAAGGTTATTTTCTTTCCTAGAAGAAGAGATATCAAGGTAGCAAAGGCCATAAATCCTAAGCCTCCAATTTGAATTAAGACAATAATAACGGTTTTTCCAAAATAGCTCCAGTGTGTGCCAGTATCTAAGGTAACAAGGCCTGTGACACAAACAGCAGAGGTTGAGGTAAATAAACTATCTATAAAGTTTGTAGCTTCGCCATTAACAGAAGAAATAGGTAGTGAAAGTAGTACTGCACCTAAAATTACCAAAGCTCCAAAGCCAATTGCTAAAATTTGTACAGAATTTAAGTTAATTTTTTTCAGCTTTTTAATCTCCATGTTTGCCACCTCAATTGTCATATATTATTACTTATTAATATACCACTATAATTAGAATATATAAATTATTTTGGAGAATATAGTCTTTTATATAACAAAAATGCGACATATGTCGCATTTTAATTAAAGATTTATTTGTTTTTTTGCTATCTCTACTAAATCTGCAAAGGCTTTAGGATCATTTATTGCAATTTCGGAAAGCATCTTTCTATTTATGTCAATACCAGCTAACTTAATGCCATTCATAAATCTTGAATAAGATAATCCATTAATTCTTGTAGCAGCATTAATTCTAGCTATCCAAAGCTTTCTGAAATCTCTTTTTCTTAGTTTTCTACCTACATATGCATTTCTTAAAGCTCTTATAACAGACTCATTAGCTGTCTTGAAAAGCTTGCTTTTTCCGCCATAATATCCCTTTGCAAGCTTTAATACTTTTTTATGATTTTTACGAGCATTAACCGCTCTTTTAACTCTTGCCATTTAACTAACCTCCTACTCCGTTGTTTATAGATATGGTAGTAATTTCTTCATGTTCTTTTCTTGAGTAGGTGAAACTAAAGCAGCTTTTCTTAAGTTTCTCTTTCTCTTAGAACTTTTCTTTGTTAAGATATGGCTTTTGAAGGCCTTAGATCTCTTTAATCTTCCACTACCTGTTTTCTTAAATCTCTTTGCAGCACCTCTATGAGTTTTCATTTTTGGCATTATAAAATCCTCCTCTCAAGTTAAGCTTTCTTGGGAGCCAAAATCATAGTCATATTCTTCCCTTCAAGCTTAGAGGGTTTTTCAATGTTAGCTACATCTTCAAGCTTAGCAGCAAAATTCTTAAGTATTTTTTGCCCAATATGAGAATAATCTGCTTCCCTTCCCCTAAACCTAACGGTTACCTTAACTTTGTCTCCATCAAGTAAAAATTTTCTTGCATTATTTGCTTTAATGCTAATATCATGTTCTTCTATAGATGGACTAAATCTAATCTCTTTAATACTAACAATCTTTTGTTTTTTCTTTGCCTCTTTTTCCTTTTTTGATTGCTCATAAATGAATTTACCATAATCCATTATTTTGCAAACAGGTGGTTTTGCATTAGGCGATATCATAACTAAATCTAGTTCCTTCTCTTCTGAAAGTTTTAAAGCTTCCCTAGAGGATAAAACTCCTAACATTGAACCATCGGCATCGATTACCCTTATCTCTCTTTCCCTAATATCTTCATTAAGCAAATAGTTTTTATTATTAATACTCTTCACCTCCGCTAATGTATGGGCATATAAATATAAAAAGGACGGCATAAGCCGTCCTCTAAATATCACAGTAATAATCTAAAGTAATATTAAAACCTAACTAGCAATGCTGTAAGGTGAGAAACGGCTGTTTCTGCTTGACATAAAGAATTCTATCATTCATTTTTGCCTTTGTCAACAAAATTTATTCCTTTTGAAGCAATATTATTGTATTATCATTACACATAGAGCAATCAGTGCATAATACAACCCTATCTCCAAAGACATTCTTAATTGTTTCTAGAAACTCCTTATTTCTGCAATTTTCCTCCTGATGCAGCACTACTCTTCTAGGGGAATTGCTTATGAGACCGCTTATTAAAATATCCTCTATATTTCCTACAGCACTTAACTTACTTTCAGAGATATCCTTTGTAAAATCCTCAAAGATGTTTTCTCCATAGCTATCTAATACCCTATAGCTTCCAGCTTTATCAATATGAATATTCACCTCAAAAATCTTACTTTCCTGTATATCAACAAAATACTTCAAAAGCTTGATAAATTCATTATACTCCTTATCTATCATATGCTTTTCCACCACTTTATCAACTATACTTTCCAGGTCAGCAATCAAATCTTTAATTCTAAAAGTTATAAAACCGTTAATATTAATCTCCTGCTTTTCTTCAATACACTCTTTAATCTTTTCTATTATACTATTAATTCTATTCATGCAGTAGATGTAGCTCTCATCCATGCTAATGTTTTCGCCTCTAAGAATTTTAATGACCTTATCTTCTATCTCTATTAGCTCTTCATGTCTTAAGAAAAAATAGGTGTCTGATAGCAACTCATACATTTCCTTTTTTCTATAATATTCTACAATTATTTTATAGAGAATATTGCTTATATAAAGATAAACCATCCTTTCTAAAGAATCATTATAGGCATTATCCTCGCATAATATTTTAATGAAGTGAGTATTACCTTCAATACTTTCAGAAATCCCTAACACTATATTCTTAGCTTTAAAATTTTGACGCATATTTTGTATATTCTCTATAATATTCATATCACCTTCATAGGCAAGCTTAAGAAGCATCATCACACCCTCACTCCTTTCTTAAATATAGTATGTATTTTAAAGAAATGTATATACAAAATAATTTTAACAATTCTCGACAGAGACGGTATTTATTATCATGGATTTTTAGAATACAATAGTACTATATTAATTTAAAGGGAGTTAATAAAATGAAAGTAATTGCTGACTGTAGACTTCTTCATGATGAGGAGGATTCCTTAAGATCTAAAGGATATGATATTATAAAATGTCCCTTAACAACTAAGGTTTATGAAGGGATATCAGGACATCCTGATATACAGCTTTGTATTCTTGAAAAAGGTAAGATATTAGTGCATAAAGATATTAATAATGACTTTAAAGCATCTATTTTAGCATCTGGAGCAGAGATATATGAAAGCGAAGCTTCACTGACTAGAGCTTATCCTGGAGATATAATATTAAATGCCTTATGCACTGAAAAGTATTTTATACATAATTTAAAGTACACGGATAAAAGGTTAAAATCTATGATATGTGAAAGAGAGATGATAGATGTAAACCAGGGCTATACAAAATGCTCCATACTCCCAATAAATGAAAAAGCTTTTATAACCAATGACCCCTCCATAAAGTTAGCTTTAAAAGCTTATGATATAAAGGTCCTGCTTCTTCCTTATGGAGATATTCTCCTTCCAGGCTTCAACTACGGATTTATAGGTGGCTGTGGAGGCGTAAACCAAGAGGGTGAGCTTCTTCTTTTTGGAGATTTAAGCTGCTATAAATATGCCTCTGAAATTATGAGTTTTTTAATTAAAGAGGATGTAAAGCCAATATCACTTTCTAAAGGGCCCTTAAAGGACAGGGGTAGTCTTCTATTTTTATAAAATTCCCACTAAAATAAACCCCTTCTAGAATATGATTTCTAGAAGGGGTTTATTTGACAGTATCAATGTAACTTTCAATCCGCTAAAAGGTTATTTCAGCATAAATTTAAAAACTTTCAATAATGAAGTATATGCTAGTGCCCAAGTGAAGTATTGCCCTAGAGTCGCTAAGTGATGTTAAGTGTTCCACCCATGACCTCAGACACTTCACCTTCCGAAGGAAAACTTCACTCACCGAAGGTGTACTTCACGTGCCCCAAGGCACACTTAGTTTCCAAAAAGAAAAGCAAGTCTCTCGACTTGCTTTTCTTTTTGGAGGCGCCACCCGGATTTGAACCGGGGATGAAGGTGTTGCAGACCTGTGCCTTACCACTTGGCTATAGCGCCATATATGGAGCGGAAGACGGGATTTGAACCCGCAACTTTCACCTTGGCAAGGTGACACTCTACCGTTGAGTCACTCCCGCATATGGTGGCTGGACCAGGAATCGAACCAGGGACACGAGGATTTTCAGTCCTCTGCTCTACCGACTGAGCTATCCAGCCTTAGCTTTTAAGTCCCTAAGGCCTAAAAGCCAGTTATGGTGGGAACAACAGGGCTCGATCCTGTGACCCTCTGCTTGTAAGGCAGATGCTCTCCCAGCTGAGCTATGCTCCCAAGATAACTACAAGTGAAATTATAATATACTTCCATACCCCTTGTCAATAACCTCTAAATCCTAAGATTAAGTTTTCCTAGTTCTAAGGTATATATAATTAAATATATTCAAGAAGGACTAAAAGTTTCACTTATTCCTGCAAAAGTTTTCCTATTTCATCATGAGTAAAAGTATATCTTTTATTGCAAAAATGACAATGAAGCTCCTCATCCTTACCCTCTTCATATATTTCTGAAAGCTCTGCCTTTCCAATGCTTATTAGAGCTCTCTCCACCCTTTCTCTTGAGCAATCACAATTATACTTTGGCTCTATGCTGTCAATAATCTTTAATTCCATACCTTCAAAAATATATTCCATAATTTCTTCAATTGTTTTTCCCTCTGCAAGCATCTGAGTTATAGAAGGTATTTCCTCAAGCCTATAAGTTATAAGATCCGCCAAAAGCTCATCAGCGCCAGGCATAAGCTGAATAATAAATCCACCAGCAGCTTTGATGCTATAGTCTACATCTACTAAAACCCCTAGAGATACCGCTGAAGGAACCTGCTCAGATGCTGTAAAATAATAGGCAAAGTCCTCTGCTATCTCCCCAGAATATATAGGAACCTGGCCCACATAAGGTTCTTTTAATCCTAAATCTCTTATGATTACAAGATTCCCGTTTTTACCAATAGCACCTCCAACATCAAGCTTTCCCTTTGCATTTGTTGGTAGATCCACCATTGGATTACCGATATATCCCTTTACAGAAGCATCACTGTGAGCTGTAACAACAACTCCTTTTGCATCTCCTCCGCCATTAATCTGAAGGGTTATAACATCCTTGTCACTTTTAAGCATAGATCCCATAATAGCTCCTGCTGTAAGCATTCTTCCTAAAGCTGCTGCTGCAGTGGGTGTACATCGATGTATACTAACACCCTCATTTACAAGTTCTCTGCTGTCTGCAGCAATTATTCTAATCATACCGTTCTTTGCTGTACCTCGTATTATTTTATCCATTGTTATTCTCCTTTTTCACAATATAAACTAATCTCTCTGAAACCTCAGTTACTGATTTACAGTACCTATAATCTTCAGTTTTACCTATAATTTTAAAGCCTGCTATTTTCAGCGCCTCTTCTATAAAGGCTTCTTTATATGCTCTCTCTCTGTGTTCTTCTTGGAATCTTTTATAGACTCCCCCCTCTTTAAGAAAAAAATTCAGATACATATACAATGTATCCTCATCAAACTCATTTTCCCAAGAATAGAAGAGTTCTTCTGTGTCATAGATAAATGTATTATTTCCCAAAACCTCGCTAAGCTTATAGTAAGAATTTATATCAAATATAAATGCTCCTTCATCCTCTAAATGCTCGTGAACTCTTTTAAAGAATTTTTCTATGTCATCTGAATCATCAATATAATTAACTGCATCTAAAATACAGGTTATAAGGTCAAACTTCTCATAAAGCTCAAGCTCTATCATATTTTGATTAATAAGCTTATATGAAACTTTTTTATCTCTTAGCTTTTGTTCTGCAGCAGAAAGCATATCCAAAGAATAATCCACTGCCCATACTTCTTGAAAAAACTTGTACATTTTTTCAACCATAGTACCTGTCCCACAAGCAACATCTAAATATTTATCTCTTTTAATATTATGATCCTCTAAAACCTTAAGGATAAAGGAGGTAATAATATCGTAGTCAATATCTTCAAAAATCAGCTTATCATAAATATATGCTAGATTTTCATAAGAACCCATAAAGCTTCCCCTCCCTTTATAAATAACTTTTGCTTTAATTAATATTATAGTTAAAAGCCTTTAACGTCAATAGAGGTTTTATTAATACTTATTTAGTATATCCCTATTTCTTGGGATATGAAGCTTCTTCTTTCTTTTAGTCATTATACCGCCAATTCTTCCAGTTTCTTCTGCAGTTAATCCACTCCATCCAAAATTCTGAACCTTATCCTTAAGCCCAAGTTCTTCAGCTATTTCATATTTCATTTTCTCTCTAAGCTTTTCTGCTTCTGTTAATTCTCGATTTGATTTTAACTTAGCCTTTATAACTTTTTTCAAAGGTGTATTGCTCAATATTTTCACCGCCATCGTGTTAATATAATAATATATTCTACCCCCTAAGAATTAAATTATTCTTATTAAAACAATAACAAAGTATTAAAAAAAATCTCAATGTATATATTTTTTATATGCTACATTATATAATATAATATAACTAACATTAGGAGGGGCAGCTATGAAATATAATGTTGCATTAGTTGGAGCTACTGGAATGGTAGGACGAAAATTTTTAGAAATTCTTACAGAAAGAAACTTTCCCATTAATAATATTTATTTCTTTGCTTCTAAAAAATCTGCCGGAAGCCATATGGAGTTTAAAGGCAATAAGATACTAGTGGAGGAAATATCAGAAGAAAATATTAAGAATAAAAGCATCCAAATAGCCTTATTTTCTGCTGGTGGAGAGGTAAGCCTAAAGTATGCTCCTATATTTGCTAGTATGGGTACCACTGTCATTGATAACAGCTCTGCATGGCGTATGGATCCAAAGGTTCCTTTAGTTGTACCAGAGGTAAATCCTGAAGATATAAAAAAACATGAAGGAATTATAGCTAATCCAAACTGCTCTACCATACAGGCAGTAGTTGCTTTAAAACCTCTTTATGATGCCTATGGTATTAACAGGATAGTATATTCTACCTATCAGTCCGTCTCAGGGGCTGGTGTTCAGGGTGTTAAAGACCTTGAGAATGGTCAAAGGAATCTTGAGCCTAAAAAATTCATTCATCCCATTGCTAATAACCTAATTCCTCATATTGATGTATTTTTAGATAACGGCTACACTAAAGAAGAAGAAAAGATGATTAAGGAAACAAAGAAAATTCTCCATGATGAGAATATAAGAATTACTGCCACTACAGTTCGTGTACCTGTATATTCAGCTCATAGCGAAAGCATCAATGTTGAACTAAATTCCTCCTTTGACCTTGAGGTTTTAATTAAAGAGCTTAAGAAAGCTCCAGGAGTTGTTGTATTGGATGACCCTTCAGAAAATCTTTATCCTATGCCCCTTTATTGTGAAGGTAAGGATGAAGTTTTTCTTGGCAGGATAAGAAGAGATTTCAGCTTAGATAACGGTGTTAACCTTTGGGTAGTTGCTGATAATATTAGAAAAGGTGCAGCTTTAAATGCAGTTCAAATTGCTGAATTTTTAATTAGAGATTATAAATAATTTCATATAAAGGAGAGATTTATATGGCTATATTCACAGGATCAGGAGTAGCGATTGTTACTCCCTTTAATAATGAAGGAGTAAATTATAATAAGCTTCAGGAGCTTATAGAATGGCAGATATCACAGGGCACAGACGCCATAATAATCTGTGGTACAACCGGTGAAGCCTCTACCATGACTTTGGAGGAAAGAAAAAGTGCTATAGAATTTACTGTAAAGACAGTAAATAATCGTATCCCTGTAATAGCTGGTACTGGAAGCAACAACACCGCAGCTACCGTTGCCATGAGTAAATGGGCGGAAGAGACTGGAGTTGATGCTCTTCTAATTATTACTCCCTATTATAATAAAACTACTCAAAGGGGACTTATAGAACACTTTAAGGCTATTAATAATCATGTAAATACGCCTATAATTGTATACAATGTCCCTGGAAGAACAGGTATGAATATCTCCCCTGCTACCCTTAAAGAGCTGACTAAGCTTTCAAATATAAAGGCTATTAAGGAGGCTAGTGGTAATATAAGTCAGGTAGCCGAATACAAAGCTCTTTGTGGAGATTCTATTGATATATATTCTGGTAATGATGATCAAATAATACCTATATTATCCTTAGGTGGAATTGGGGTTATATCCGTAGCTGCAAATATACTTCCTAAGGAATTTCATCAGATGTGTATGCTTTATCTTGAAGGTAATCAAAAAGATGCACTTAAGCTACAGCTTGATTACTTAAGCCTTACAAATGCACTATTCATTGAAACAAATCCTATACCAGTGAAGACTGCATTAAATCTCATGGGTATGGATGTTGGAGAGCTTAGGCTTCCTCTTTTCTCTATGAGTGAAGGAAATTTAAGCCTTCTTAAAGAAGAATTATTAAAAAAGAATTTAATAAAGTAAGTGAGGGTAATATGACTAAAATATTATTAAATGGCTGTACAGGAAAGATGGGCAAAACCATATCATCTTTAGTAAAAAAACATTCAAATCTTGAGATTGTAGCTGGTATAGATAGAAATATCGAAGATAATAGCGATTACAAAATATATCCCGCCCCAAGAGATGTGGATATAGATTATGATGTACTGTTAGATTTTTCTAGACCCGACGCCCTAGAGGGACTTATAGAGCTTTCCATAAAAAGAGGAAAACCTCTAATTCTCTGCACTACTGGCTATACTAAAGAGCAACTTGATAAGATAAAGGATACAAGTAATAAAATACCAGTATTCCGCTCTGCAAATATGAGCCTTGGAGTAAACCTAGTATCGGAGCTTTTAAAGATTATATCCCCTGTCTTATATGAGGATTTCGATATAGAAATCATTGAAAAACATCATAACGAAAAGGTAGATGCCCCTAGCGGTACAGCCTTACTTTTAGCTGATTCAATCAGAGGCTCTCTTAAAGAGGATACCAATATTATAGAAGGACGTCATGGTATCGGCAAAAGAAAGCACAATGATATTGGTATTCATGCCATAAGAGGAGGCAGCATTGTTGGTGATCATGAAACTATTTTTGCCGGCAAGGGAGAAATTATTGAAATTACTCATAAAGCTATCTCTAGAGATGTTTTTGCCTATGGCGCCTTAAAAGCCTGCAGCTTCATAAAAGATAAAGAAGCAGGTCTTTATGATATGACTGACGTGATTAATTTAAGATTATGAACAAAACTGGCTTAAAGAAACTCTTTTCTTTAAGCCAGTTTTTTATAACTTTTCTTATTCCTCTACAACATATGCCTTATTAAAAAACACAAAGCCTAAGGGTGATTTTATAACATCTTTTACAGTTTCTTTTATACACATAATATTGGTGTAATAATATATAGGTAATACTGGCATATCCTCCATAAGAACAGCTTCAGCCTGATGGAGGTATTCTATTCTCTTAGTTGAATTTAATTCTCTTTTAGCAGATGCAACTAATTCATCATATTTACCATTATTATAGCCTGCAGCATTCCTCTCTGATTTAGATGTCCACATATCTAAAAAGTTTATAGGATCAGCGTAATCAGCTATGAAGCTATATTTTGACAGAATATATTTTTTTTCATTTAAGTTATTTTGAAAAGCTTCCCATTCCTCAGCTCTAAGCTCAACCTCAATATTTAAATTATTCTTCCACATATCCTGAATAGCTTTAGCAACATCCCCATGTATCTCATCGGTGTTATAACTAAGTGCCACTTTGGGAAAACCTGTACCATTAGGATAGCCAGCCTCCGATAAAAGCCTTTTAGCTTCCTCTACATCTCCTACAGGATTGTAATACTTTATACTGGCAAAATCCTTATCTTTACTCTCCATAATCCCCTTAGGTACAAAACTATAGGCAGGTGTGTACTTCCCCATTGTAGCACTAGTGACTATAATATCTCTATTAATTGCTAGGTTTAAAGCTTTCCTTACCTTTACATCACTTAAGACTCTTGCCAAATCAGAATCTACTTCTTTTGCTTTATCACTGACATTTATACAATAGAAATAGGTTCCTAGGTAAGGAAAGGTCTTTGCCAATCCCTCCTTTAAAAGCTCCTGTGTATCCTGATTTGAAGGTGATTCAATAATATCTAGATCACCAGATGTAAAGGCTTCTGTATATGAGCTTAAGTCCTTTATCATAGAAAATTCTATACTTTCAAGTTTCACTTTCTTTGCATCCCAATAATATTCATTTTTAATCACTGTTAAGGACTCTTGCGCTATCCATTCCATCAATTTGAAGGGTCCATTACCAACATAGGTTTTAGGTCTCAAGGTCCAATCCTTTTTCTCTACTATATCCTCTCTCACTGGGAAATAGATTGGTAATGCCGTAAGAGAAAGGAAATATTGTGTAGGATTTTCTAGGGTGACCTCCAAAGTATAATCATCCTTAGCTTTAACCCCTACTTCTTCAGCTTCAGCCAGACCAGAATTGTATTTTTCTCCATTTTTCAAAGGATAAAGGTGATAAACTTTGGAAGCAGCAGTTTCTTGATTCAAAGCTCTCCTCCAAGCATAAACAAAGTCCATAGCGGTAACTGGTTCTCCATCAGACCATTTGGCATTTTTTCTTAGAGAAAAGGTATAGTTAAGACCATCAGAGGATCTTTCCCATCTTTCTGCTACTCCTGCTACTAGTTTATTCTTTTCATCATACCTCAGTAGTCCTTCAAAGGTATTAGATATAACGGTAGCTCCATGGCCCTCTCCATTTAAAGCTGGATCTATACTTAATAGTTCCGAGTTAATATTATATTTAATACTCTGATCCACTGTAGAAGTTATATTTTCCTCATTATACTCATTAGCACATCCAGAAAATAATGAAAGTATAATAGCTGTGGTTAGTATGGTTAAAGATAATTTTGATATTTTTTTAAACATTCCTTTCCCCCTATGTTATTACCCTCGATGCATTCTTTTAAATAAAAATCTGTACTACTTAATTAATATTCATAGAATCATTAAATAAGTAGTACAGATTTAATAAATTTACTTATAAATAATTTTTTTAATAATGGAATTAAGAGCTTACTTCTAAAACCTCTGTACCCATTTATCAATCCTCTCAAGGGCAAGTTTTAGCTCTTCAAAAGAATAACAATAAGAAATTCTTATATGATCCTCCCCTTTACTCCCAAAGGCTGTGCCTGGAACACAGGCTACCTTACCTTCATATAGAAGCCCTTCACAAAAGCTGTCACTACTTACTCCAAAGCTCTTAATGGAAGGAAAAATATAAAAGGCTCCCCTAGGAAGGTTACAGCTAAATCCAATATCCTTTAGCCTCATATATACAAAGTCTCTTCTTTTTATAAATTCTTCCCTCATTCTTAAAACCTCTCCCATAGAGCTTTTAAGTCCCTCTAAAGCCCCATATTGAGCAATTGATGAGGCACAGGATACATTATACTGATGAACCTTCATAATTTCTTTTAAAATATTTACTTCTGCACAGATATAACCTATCCGTAATCCTGTCATGGAAAACATCTTTGAAAAACCACTAACATAAATAATTTTATCCTTAAGCTCTGTATAGGTTGCAACAGAATAATATGGCTCATAGCATAAGGCTGCGTATATGTCATCAGTTATAACCATAACATTATTCTCTTTTATTAGTTTATATAAATTCTCATGATCTTCTCTTCTTAGCACCGCTCCAGTAGGATTTGAAGGAAAAGATAATACAATATAGTTTTTCTGTCCCTCTAGCAAAAGTTTTCTTAAACCTTCAATATCTATGGAAAAATCCTCCTTCAAAGGATATTCTTTAATCTCCGCTCCCAGAATCCTTCCAATACTCTCGTAGGCTGGGTAAGCAGGATTTGGAATTAATAATCTATCACCCTTATTTAAAAGTGCTGTAAGAACAGAATACAGTGCTTCACTCCCCCCTGCGGTTAAACATACCTCTTCAGGGGTATAATTTATATTAAAATCTGCTAGATAGCTGCATATTTCCTTTCTCAGCTGGTAAATTCCTGCATTAGGGGTGTATGTGGTCTTATCCTCCTCTATTGCCCTTATCATCGCTGCCTTAATTTCCTCAGAGACCTTAAAATCTGGCTGTCCTAAGGTTAAGGATAAAGCCTCAGGTACTTTTGAAACTTTATTATAGAACTTTCTTATACCAGATATTTCAATAGCTTCAACATTTCTATTCATAATTTCACCTTCCTATACTAAACATTATAATAAGATTACCCCTTTTAATAAATAGAATAATTTATTATAATAATTATTATTGCTAGTTACATCACTGAGAAATACTGAAAGAAAGGATGATTTCATGAGTTACAATTTAACAGATCCTTATGAAATAGCAAGATTTATTAAAGAAGCTAAAAAGACAACTCCCGTAAAAGCTTATATTAACGGAAGTTTAAATCAGGAAAGCTTAGAAGGCCTTGAATGGTTTGGACAGGAGGGCTTTTATATAATTTTTGGAGAAAGTGACGTTATAAGAGATTGCATCATAAAGAATAAAGAGACAATAAAAAACATCAGAGTGGAAAACGATAGAAGAAATTCTGCCATTCCCCTAATTGATTTAACAGACATAGATGCAAGAATTGAACCTGGTGCAATAATTAGAGATAAGGTATCAATTGGAAAAAATGCTGTTATTATGATGGGTGCTGTAATTAATATCGGTGCAGAAATTGGTGAAGGCACGATGATTGATATGAATGCAGTAGTAGGTGCAAGAGGAAAAATCGGTAAGAGAGTCCACTTAGGAGCTGGTGCTGTTGTTGCTGGAGTTCTAGAACCACCAAGTAAAGAGCCTTGTATTATAGAGGATGAAGTTTTAATTGGGGCAAATGCCGTTATCCTTGAAGGAATACATATAGGCAAAGGCTCTGTAGTAGCTGCAGGCTCTGTGGTAGTTGAAGATATCCCTGAAGGTGTTGTAGTAGCTGGAACTCCTGCAAGAATAATTAAATTCGTAGATGATAAAACCAAAGATAAAACAAAGCTCTTAGATGATCTAAGAAAATAATAAATAAAAAGGTGCGAGGATCGCACCTTTTTATTTATCCTATACTAATTTCCTCTTCAATTATTGAGGCTTCTTTATTTACTCTTTCCATTTTAGAGATAGAAACCTCATATGCTACTTTTTTAATAACCTCAGTGTCCGATACCTTCTTTTGGTATTCTCTACTCTGTAACCTGCCCCAAACCCTTATATTATCTCCTATTACTAAGTTCTGGCAAAACCTTGAATTTCTCCCCCAAGCTATGGTAGGAATATAATCTGACTTATTATAGGCTCTATTAACAGCTAATAACACATCAGCAATTTCCCTTCCGAAGGGAGTTGTCCTATAAACTGGTTCTTTACAGATATATCCGTCTAAAAAAATTTCATTAGGATTTTTGCTTCTTTCTATACAGGGCTCAAGATTTCTAGCAAATACTGTTAATATCAGCTTATTAGCTCCATCCATGAATTTATTATAGGAGCGAAGCTGACCTTCGGCTATAATCTCTTGACCTATGGATAAATCTATCCCAGATATGATCCTTTCTGACACTGTTATATTTAATATATCCTTAGTGTCACTTAGTCTCATCACCTCTAAATCGAAATTGTAAAACCCCTCTCCATACATCTCATGACTAAAGGATAGTTTTGATACTACAGTACCCTCTAAATAAATCTTATTGTTTAACATCAAATTGTCCATCCTAACCCCTCTCTCCCTTGGTTTTTTTTCTCTTTAAGATAAAATATGTTTAATAATTATAAAATATTACCCCTATACCATAATCCATTTACTTATTTCCATTATAATACATACACTGTTAAAAATCCAACATTATTAATTGATAATCTGTCTGCCAGTATTATCAATATAATAATTATCTTTATGAATAAGTTGAGATATTATAACAAAAGTGTAGCCTTTATTCTTCAGATTATCAATAAGCCTTGATAAATTCCCAGGAGTATATCTTGAATTATTGTGAAACAATACGATGGATCCTGACTTTACTCCCTTTATTACCCTTTCATATTCAATTTCTGCTCCATGCTCCTTCCAGTCTATACTATCCACATCCCACTGAATACAATAATGACCACTATCTTCTACTACCTGAACAACACTATCATTATATGAACCGCTTGGACATCTAAAAAGCTTTGTATCAATTCCTAAATATTTTTTTATTATACCATCTGTTATTTCAATTTCTTTAATCATACTTTCCTTTGATATTCTAGACATGTCAGGATGCTTATTGCTATGGTTGCCTATTTCGTGCCCCTCCTCATATATTCTCTTAAGCTTTTCAACATTTTCATCACTATATTCTATCCATCCTCCCATAACAAAAAAGGTAGCCTTAATATCTTTTTCTTTAAGGATGTCTAAAATCTCATAAATATAATCTTTATCTGCCCAGTTAATATCAAATGTAAAAGCTATCTTTTGCCCCTCCCCTTCTACGGAATATATAGGAAGTTTTTTATCCCTAGAGAAGGTTCTGGCCTCCTTTCCAATAAAAAAAATTGACCCGATACAGGTAAATAAAATTAAAACTAAGGCTGTTACTATCTTATTAAAAAGTTTTTCATCCATATATACCTCAAATTGATTATTTCTTTTTACTGATATATATTCCTTTAAGCAAAATAATAATACAAAAAAAGCACCTTAAAAAGTGCTTTTTTATGATATAATATTATATATTAAGCATTAGGTAAGTGGAGGAAGTAGCTATGTTTGAAAATACCATTGAGCTTGCTGAAAACAAACTTTTACTTTTATATATAATTAAAAAAATTAACTATCCTATTTCCAATATGCAGCTTTCAGAAATAGTTTTAGAAAATAATCTTATGAATTATTTCATATTCCAGCAGTACTTATCGGAGCTTATTGCATCTAATTTTCTTATTCTTAAAGAAGAGGATGAGGAAATAAACATTATTTCCTTATCAGATACGGGATCTAGGGTCTTAAATTTATTTTACCAGAGGATTTCTTCTTATAAGAAAAATATAATTGATGAGTATATTAAGTCCAAGATAGATACTATAAAAAAAGAGCATACAATCCATGCAGATTATACAGTTTCAGAGGATGGTAGCTTTCTTGTAGAGCTTAAAGCAATGGAGGGAGACTACATCATAATCAATCTAAAGCTATCCGTTGCTTCAAAAAAACAGGCACAGGACTTGTGCAAACGCTGGAAGGATAATTCTTCAGATATCTATAAAGAAATGCTGAAAGTTCTATTTGAATAAATTACAAAATTATCATACCATTAGGCTCCTTTCCTAGAGGTATGATTTTCGCTTTTTTATGAATAAGATCATATCTTATTAGGGCATTATTGTGATTATCACCTATATAAAGGTGGTTATACCTTCTTAATATCCCCATAGGCATACCTCTAAAGAAGAGCTTTTCTTTTTCTCTCATTTCTTTTAAGCTTATGATGCTGACGCTGCCATCATTAAAATTAGTAATATAGCAGTTCTCCTCATCCTCATATAAAATATCTGCAGGATAGTTTCCAACCTTTATCTCACCAATTATGCTTCCACTTATGACATCGATATGTTTTACTCTTCCAGGCTTATCAGTGCCCATAAAGCTTTCACACACCAAAAGTTCTTTTCCTTCATTTATTAATATTGCCTTTGTTGGATAATTATTTACAGGTATTTTTTTAATAATTGTATTTTTTTCACAGTCTAATAATAAAATATCATCACTAAGCATATTAGTTATAGCTCCCAATCCTAATCCCGCTTCTATGTCAATTCTATGAGGATAAAGACCGCAGTTAATACACTGAGATATCTTATTTCCTTTTAGATCAAAGGTAATTAGTGAATCCCCTTCACCGCATAATATATAAGCTGTGTCCTTGTATATTTTTATATCGTTAGGCTGAGCTCCAATACTGTGATACTCTTTATAGCAATAATTTTCCTTTTTAATTTTCACTAGAGAGGAGCTGTATTTATTTATAACAACTATGAAATCACCATAGCTTGCAAGGCTATAGGGTCCAATCTTTTCATTATAGCTTGTTAAATTGATTCTTTTCTCTTTAAGGGTATTAATATTAAGTTCAGAAATATAGTCCGAACCTGTATTGCAAACATATAGCCTTTCCATACCTTCCCCCTACTAATGATAAGCTCTTTGTATTTATAATATATGTATTAAAAAGATAATAGTCATTACTTTTTAATTAACTTTAAAAGATTATTGTAGTATAATAATATCTGGATTGGGGGTTTTAAAATGATTGTATACAAAACTCAAGGAGTATGCTCACAAGAAATTCACATTGAACTTGAGGGGGACACCATTTCTGAGGTTAGCTTTGTTGCTGGCTGTGATGGTAACTTATTAGGCATTTCCAGCCTTGTAAAAGGAATGAAAGTTGAAGATGCCATATCAAAATTAAGAGGTATAAAGTGCGGAAGAAAAGAAACTTCCTGTCCAGATCAGCTTTCTATAGCCTTAGCGCAATGTATTGCACAAAAATAAACCAACCCTTAGGTTGGTTTATTTTTTAATTAAGGCTTTCTATATTTGTCATTACTGCTTGAAGCATAGCTTCATACTTTCTTCCTTTTTCCTTTTCTTCCAATACTACAGCTTCAGGAGCCTTATCTACAAAGTTTTTATTTGCTAGCTTTTTATTTACTCTATCAATTTCACCCTGAAACTTTTCCTTTTCTTTGTTTAACCTTTCAAGCTCTTTATCCTTATCCACAAGTTCTAAGAGAGGCATAAAGAATTCACCACCCTTTGAAACGGCAGATACAAGATTCCTTGGAAGGTTTTCCTTATTATCTAGTATCTGTACTTCGCTAGCAAAGGCAAGCTTCTCTAAATAGGAAATGCCCTTTAGGAAAGCTGCTCTTGTATCTTCTGATGCATAAACCATAAGTTTAGCCTTCTTTGAAGGAGGTACGTTTATTTCAGCTCTTACATTTCTTACGGCCTTTATTCCCTCAATAAGGAGATTCATCTCTTCCTCTACTGTAATATCTATAAGCTCCTCATCAGCCATTGGCCAGGAAGAGATAACTATAGATTCTTCTTCTGTCAAATGAGTAAATATCTCTTCTGTAATAAAGGGCATTACAGGATGAAGTAATTTTAAAGCTGCTGTTAAAACATCTAAAAGAACTCTAAACACAATTCCCTTATGCTTCTCATCATCACTGTATAGAACAGGTTTAACCAGCTCAATATACCAATCACAGAATTCAGTCCATATAAAATCATATATCTTCTGAAGTGCAATTCCTATCTCAAATTTATCTAAGTTATCAGTAACTTCCTTTATTAAGGTATTTACCCTGGACAATATCCATCTATCTGCTAGGCTGTAGTCCTTCTCCTTGGAATATTTATTTAAGATATCCCTATCAAGATTCATCATAACAAACCTTGAAGCATTCCATATTTTATTAGCAAAGTTTCTTGCAGCCTCTACTCTTTCAGGATAGAATCTAATATCATTTCCAGGAGCATTTCCTGTAACTAGCATAAATCTTAAAGCATCAGCACCGTAATTATCAATAATCTCTAAAGGATCTACACCATTACCTAGAGATTTAGACATCTTCTTTCCCTGGCTATCTCTTACTATTCCATGAATCAGAACATTCTCAAAAGGTACCTCTCCCATATTATGAATTCCTGAAAATATCATTCTAGCAACCCAGAAAAATATAATATCGTAACCGGTCACTAAGGTGCTTGTAGGATAGAAATATTCTAAATCCTCGGTTTTATCAGGCCAGCCTAAGGTAGAAAATGGCCATAATGCAGAGCTAAACCAGGTATCCAATACATCTTTCTCTTGAGTGAGCTCATGTCCATGACATTTAGGACATACCTTTGGTTCTTCCTCTGCTACTATAATCTCATTACAGGAATCACAATACCAAACCGGAATCCTATGACCCCACCATAGCTGTCTTGAAA
>JAEXZL010000113.1 GCA_023451395.1 Bacillota bacterium
TATAAGCTCTCCAGTTTATTCAAAGGAGGTTATTCCCACATCAAAGGGCTCAAAGGAAATATCTAAATTTAGCGCATCAAAAACCTTAAGCATGGATCTTGTGATTTCAGGACCGATACCATCTCCCTGAAAAAGTGTTATACATCTACTCATATTAAACCCTATCCTTTCTTGGAACGTAATTTTGCCTCTTTCCTACATATAAAGTAGCAGGACGAATGATTTTGTCACAGTAAGCATTAAACTCCATATTATGTGCAACCCACCCTACAATACGGGCAGTAATAAATAATAGAGTATAAAGCTCTTCAGGAATGCCCATCATTCTATAAGCAAAGCCGCTGTAAAAATCTAAATTGCTGCAGACATTTATTCCTTTAGTTTCTTTCATAACTTCAATGGCTATTTCTGCAAAGGTGTTATAAAATTCAAGCTCCTCTAGAAAACCTCTTTTTTCTGCAAGCTCTCTGCATTTTTCCTGGAGAAATTCACTTCTAGGATCAGATAAGGTATAAACAGCATGTCCAATACCATAAATCAAACCCTTTTTATCAAAAAAGTCTTTATTTAACAGTCTATAAATGATAGCTCTAATTTTATCTTTATCCCTGGTAATACCTATTTCATTTTTTACTGCCTGCATCATTCTTGATACAGCAATGTTAGCTGCACCATGTCTAGGACCTTTCATGGCTCCCATACCTCCGGTAATTGCAGAGTATAGATCTGTTAGAGTAGAGGTAGCCACGGAATTTATAAAGGTAGAATTATTTCCCCCACCGTGGTCTGCATGAATAAAGAGCATTAAGTCAAGGAGCTCTGCAAACTCCTTTTGACAGCAGGGATCACTATCAAGCATATAGATTATGTTCTCAGCTATAGTTAAATCCTTTACTGGATGTTTTATAACCAAGTCATGATTGTTATAATAATTCATTTTACTTTGGTATATATAGCAAACAATAGAGGGTATTTTTGCTATAATGCACAAACCCTTTTCAAGAATTGCCTCAGGGCTTGTATTATCTGGATCCTCATCAAAGTTATAGAGCATTAGCATTGTCTGCTGAAGCTTATTTAGTAGATTTTCCCCTGGTAGAGCTAGTATATTATGCTCCAAGAAATTCTGAGGGAGAGAATATTGAGAGCTTAGATAATCTTTAAATTCCTTAAGCTCATTTGCTGTTGGCAGATATCCGAATAAAATTAGAAAGGCACCTTCCTCAAAGAGATCCGCTCTGCCTTCCTCTTTGTTGTTAATAATATCCCTGATATCAATACCTCTGTAAAAAAGCCTGCCTTTATCATCTACCTTATGTCCGTCTACAGTTTTATAACCTACCACGTCTGCTATTTTTGTTACCCCCACTAATACACCAGTACCGTCTTCATTTCTTAATCCTTTTTTAACGTTATAAGTTTTGTATAATTCAGGGTCTATTACATTACAATCTCCTGCTTTGCTTATGAAATTCTGCAAAATACAATCCATATTAATCACCCTATTTTATATATTATTTTTAAAATTATACCATAAAATTTATAAAATTGTGAAAATATTTTAAAAAATCTGTTATAATATAATGAAAAAAGGGGGATTGAGTATGAAAACATTAACGGAAAAAATATTGAGAAATCATTATATAGATGGCAGTCTTGAAAAAGGAGAAAGAATAAATATTCATATTGATACTACATTAACTCAGGATGCTACCGGTACTATGGCTTATCTTCAATTAGAAGCTATGGGAATTGATAAGGTTAAAACTGAACTTTCCGTAAGCTATGCAGATCATAATACCCTTCAAAGTGGCTTTGAAAATGCCGATGATCATAAATACTTACAGACAGTAGCTAATAAATATGGAGTATACTTTTCTAAAACTGGTAATGGAATATGTCATCAAGTGCACTTAGAAAGATTTGGCAAGCCGGGAAAAACATTATTAGGCTCTGATTCTCACACACCCACTGCTGGAGGATTAGGAGTGTTTGCCATGGGTGCTGGGGGGCTGGATGTAGCTTGTGCCATGGCAGGAAGACCTGTGGCAATAAATTATCCAGAGGTTGTAAATGTAAAGCTTAAGGGCTCTTTAAGACAAGGAGTTGCTGCTAAGGATGTAATTTTAATGCTTCTAAAAATATTAACCGTTAAAGGGGGAGTAGGTAAGGTTATTGAATACACCGGTGAAGGTGTTTTATCCTTAAGTGTTCCTGAAAGAGCAACTATATGCAATATGGGAGCTGAATTGGGAGCTACTACTTCAATATTCCCCAGCGATATAAGAACACTGGAATTCTTAAGAAAGCAAGATAGAGAAGAGGATTATATTCCTTTATCCGCAGATGAGGGAGCTGTATATGATGAAGAAATAGAAATAGATTTAGATAAGCTAGAGCCAATGATTGCATTATGGCATAGTCCTGATAACGTAGTGCCTGTGTCTGAGGTTCAGGGTATGAAGGTGGATCAGGTTTGCATAGGAAGCTGCACTAACTCCTCTTTAATGGATATGATGAAGGTAGCTAATATTTTAAAGGGAAAGAAAGTCAGCCCTGAGGTAAGCCTCACCATATCACCTGGATCTAAGCAAGTTTTATACATGTTATCAGAAAATGGTGCCTTAGGAGATATAATATCTTCTGGAGCAAGAATTTTGGAGTCTACATGTGGACCCTGCATAGGAATGGGACAATCCCCAATGACCAATGCAGTATCCCTAAGAACTTTTAATAGAAATTTCTATGGAAGAAGCGGGACTCTAACAGCAAAGGTTGGACTTGTATCTCCAGAAACAGCAGCAGCTTCTGCTCTTACGGGAGTTATAACAGACCCAAGAACCCTTTCCTTCGATCTTCCTAAGGAACCTGAAGCTTATACAATAGATGACAGCATGATTATTGCACCTACCTTAGAAGGAGACATTGTAAGAGGGCCTAATATAAAGCCTCTTCCAATTAATACTCCTTTAGAGAATAAACTAGAAAAAAAGGTATTAATCAAGGTAGGGGATATTATTACAACTGATGCTATTATGCCTGCAGGAGCAAAGGTGCTTCCTTATAGGAGCAACATAGAAAAGATATCAGAATTTGTTTTCCTTAATAATAAAGAAGAATTCTATAAATGCTGCCAGGAAAACAACGGAGGCATCATAGTTGCTGGAATTAATTACGGACAGGGCTCCAGCAGAGAGCATGCAGCTTTAGCTCCTATGTACCTTGGAATAAAGGCCGTTATAACAAAAAGCTTTGCTAGAATTCATAAGGCTAATCTTATAAACTTTGGCATTCTTCCTTTAACCTTCATTGATGAAAAAGATTATGATCAAATTGATGAAATGGACGAGCTTTTAATAGATAATCTAAAGAATTTAGAACCAGGTAAGAACCTTAAGGTATTAAACAAAACAAAGGGAACAACTTTCTTTGTAGACTATGACTTAAATGAAGAGGATATAGAGACGTTACAGGCAGGTGGAACACTTAACTTTATTAAAGCCCATGAAAGCCTAAAATAAAGTTTTCATTAGGAGGCACCGAATATTGACATTGCACTGGCTTTGCTATAAAATTAATAGTGCATTTGATATGCCTCCATAGTTAAATGGATATAATAGTCCCCTCCTAAGGGATAGTTACAGGTTCGATTCCTGTTGGGGGTACCATATGCGTAAGAAGAATGGCTTAACCATTAGGGTTGAGCCATTCTTATTTTGCTTTTAGGGGACAAAACGGGGACGAAAATTCTAAGAGGATATTTTAGATGTTGCTAAATAGCATATTTAAAGTATCAGCAGTATTTTTACGGTTTAAGTCCATAATATGAGCATATGTATTCAACGTTATAGTTACATCCTTATGCCCAAGCCTTTCTGATACAATCTTTATATTTTCACCGGAGAATATTAGAATAGTGGCATGAGTATGCCTTAATCCATGGAAGGTAATTTGGGGTAACATCATATAGTTTGATGTGTCCTTGCCTTTAATTTCAATTTCCTCTTTAGAAAGCTTAAATTTACTAATGTATTTTGTAAAGTTCATAGAGAGGTTTCTAGGATTACATATGCCTCCAGTTCTATCAGTTATCACAAAATCGTTATTAGATGCATTCTGATAGGTTTTAAGAGCTTTTAAGTGGTCTTTCAATACTTTAGGTATTGAAATGCTTCTATAACTATTATTCGTCTTAAGAGCATCTGTTAGAATCAATACTTTTGATATTTTATCTTGTACTATCTGGTGAGTAACATTTATTATATTCTCTTCTAAATCTACATCAGACCACCTCAAACCACATACTTCAGCTACTCTTAATCCTGTAAGGAGTGATATTAGGGTTGGAGTGAAAATATAAGTATTTTTAACATTAGATAAAAAAAAGTCAACCTCAGACTTAGTCCAGTATCCAATTTTAGGCTTAATTAACTTAACTTTTTCTACCTCTGTAGGAATATCATATATTAACTTATTTTTTTTAGCATACTTAAAGCAGGAGCCTAGAGTTTCAATTATTTTCTTTGCACTGGAGGGTGTAAGCTTTTTATCATTTATAAGACTATTATAATAATCCTGTATAATGCTAGTGGTTATTTCAGTTAACTTA
>JAEXZL010000159.1 GCA_023451395.1 Bacillota bacterium
AGACACCCCTTTCATCAATGATTATCTATAATGATTTGCTTCTCCATAAGGATTTAAGTGATGAGCAGAGAAAAACTTTTTTGATTAACAATCAGACACAGCTAAATAGAATGGATTGGCTTATAAAGAGTTTATTAAAGCTAGCTAGACTTGATGCTAGAGCTATAGAGTTTAATTTTGAAAGGCTAAGCCTCAAGGAAACACTAGAGGAAACGGTGGAGGTCTTGGAAGCAAAGGCTGCGGAGAAGGAGATTAGCATATCGATACAAGGCAAGGAAGATGTGTTTTTAAACCAGGATAGACCATGGCTTCAGGAGGCTCTTCTTAACGTAATAAAAAATGCTATTGAACATAATAAGGATAATGGAAGGGTAACTATTACCTTAGAAGAAAACCCCCTTTTTAAAAGAATACTTATTGAAGATAGTGGTGAAGGTATAAGTGAGGAGGATTTGCCCAATATCTTCAAGCGCTTCTACAAGGCTAAAGGAGGAAATAGTGATTCAATAGGAATAGGTCTGGCTCTTTCTAAGGCAATAATTGAAGCTCATAAGGGTATTATTGAAGCAAGAAGTGCACCAGGTGAAGGTACAACATTCATAATAACCTTTTTGAAGGATTATAAAAAGGATTCGGCAGTATAAATTTTATAATTGAAAAATATCATGAAGGATACAATAAAAAATACCATGGAAAATGCCATGAAAAACATCACAAAAAGGACAATGAAAAACATCATAAAAATTGCTATAAAAACACCATGAAAACTTTTGTTTATACTATAAAAAAAGCCTGGCAAGGAAGAAGTTATTCTTCCTTATCAGGTATTTTTTATTCCTTAGTAGCCGTGAGTGTAAAGGTCTTTGGTATTCCTTTATCGAATACCTCAGAAGAAAAATTAGGTTCTTCCTTAAGAACTCTAATTCTAAGGCCTGATGAGGCTGCTGCTGTAATTATTTCACCTAGGTTCCACTGACGAAGCATAACCTTTTCCATTGGAGTATCCTTCAAGGAATATTTTGAATAGGCAACGTCCTTTTCTTTTAGAGAGGTATCAATAAAATCTCCCGTAACGTTGTGCTTTCTGATTTTTGCAGTGGAGCCTTTAGAGCTTATTAGCTTTGTAGACACAGGATGGAAATCTCTTAGAATAAAAAGCCCATCCTTTTTTAGAAGCTTATAGATAACTTCCATAAAGGGAGATAAATCTGTAAAGTAATGAATAATTCCCATTTCTGCAAATACTATGTCAAAGCTTCCCCAAAGGGTAGCATCTTCAAGCTTAAGAACGTCAGATAATATGTAGTTTATATTTACTCCACCAGCCTCTGCTAGCTCCAGGGCATACCTTTTGTTTTCTGCAGAAAAATCCACCACGGTAACCTCACCCCCCAAAAGGGATAGAGCCACAGCTTTAGTTCCGTTAGAACCCATGATATTCATAATCTTTTTATCTTTAACATCTCCAAGATAATCAGAAAGGACAGAAAGCTGCTTTAAGGGGTCCTTTTGTATTTTTAGTACTGCCTTTTCCGGTACTCCAAATCTATTAATCCAGGCACTATAGGTATCGCTGTTCCAGGAAGCTTCATTTGTATCTATAGAAGCTGACTTATTATCTTCTTGACATTGATATGAGTTTTCCAGCATAGGAATTCCTCCTTTAAGAATAATTCACGTAGAAAAGAGCACTGTTCTTATGAAGACAATGCTCCTTTTTAAATACCCGACAAATTTTCAATCCAGTTTTATATGACAGTAACCACCGGGGTTTTTCTTAAGATATTTTTGATGGTATTCCTCAGCTTTATAGAAGTTTTTTAGAGGCATAACCTCAGTTACAATAGGGGATGAATATTTTTTCTGCTCAAGGCTTTTGCTTTCTGAAAGTACCTTTTCATCTTCTTCTTCAAGGAAATATAACCCTGTTCTGTATTGGCTTCCAATGTCAGGGCCCTGTCTATTCATAACTGTTGGATCTACAATTCCCCAATATTCTTCTATAAGCTTGGTTAAGGGAAGCATATCAGGATCATATTTTACATAAACAGCTTCAGCAAATCCAGTATTTTTTCTACATACCTCTTCATAGGTTGGATTTTGTGTGTTACCATTTGCATAGCCAACCTCTGTTTCTATAACACCAGGGATTCTAGATAGGAATTCTTCAACTCCCCAAAAACACCCTCCTGCAAGGACCAATTCTTTCATAGTAATCACCTCAGTAAAAATTAGTTTGATATCCTATAATACTATAATATAAAAGGATAAAAAACTATAAAAATGTAAATTTCACTTATTTGTAACAAACTATATAAAAGAAGCCAGTTAAGTAAAAGAATTATAGCTTACTTCCAATTATAGACTTTACCTTTTCAGGAAGATTGGAAAGCTCTTCCTTAGAAAGATCCGCTGTAGGAATCTCAGGGTGAATAAAGATTTCTACCATATCAGGCTTTATTTTGTTTCCGTTAGCTTCCATGAGCTTGTAGGAGCCTTTTATGGTTACAGGAATTATTGGGACCTTTGCCTTAGTGGCTAGCTTAAAGCTTCCAGCTTTGAATTCACCCATTTCATCCCCTTTGCTTCTAGTGCCTTCAGGGAATATAACCATAGTGTGCCCTTCTTTGAGATTTCTAACTCCTAAGGCTATAGCCTCAGCGCTTTTTCTTAAATTGCTCCTATCCATGAAGACACAGTGGATAAATTCCATCCAAGTTCTAAGTATAGGGATCTTCTTCATTTCTAGCTTAGCTATATAACCCTTTGCTACTGGAATATGGCTCATAAAGAGTGCAATGTCAAAGTTACCCTGATGATTAGACATAAAAAGCACTGTCTCTTCCTTAGGAAGATTCTCTTCTCCATAAACTTTTATGGTGGCACCGCTCATTTTTACCTGTGCTTTTGCCCAATCTGAAGTTGTTTTATTAATATACTCTTCTGCCTCTTCTAACCTTCCCTTTGCCTTTAACCTTTTTACTTTACTGATCTTTGGCAATGTTCCTATTAGGCTTAAAGTAAAGTGGCCAAACCATATGATTGTTCTAAACATACCTTTCCTCCGTATCATTCATAGCTGCATCATTTAAATTGCTACAGCAGGATGCTTTATTTCAAAATGTACATGCCCTCATGGGAATGGACCTCTATAAATTATAGTACAAACTGAGGAATTATTAAAGAGCCCTATTATGTATAGATAGGCTCAAAGGATATTGCTTAATAAAAAGTTTTTTTTTGAAGGTAATAAAAAAATACCTTTACAAAGCTTTTTAGGTGTTATATAGTTAGTTATATAAGTAATGAACCAATTAACTCTTAAATGCTAAATATATTAATTTAGGTATGGAGTCCTAGGAGGTGAAATGGTGATACTTGATTTAAATTCTAGTAAATCCATTTATATTCAAATTGCAGAAGCTATAGAAAATGATATACTATCCGGTAAATTGCTAGAGGGGGAGCAGGCACCCTCCACAAACCAATTTGCAGCAGTATATAAAATCAATCCAGCCACAGCAGGAAAAGGATTAAATATATTGGTAGAAGAAGGCATACTTTTTAAGAAGAGAGGGTTAGGCATGTTTGTTAATGAAGGAGCAAGAAAGTCCATATTAATTAAGAGGCAGCAAAGCTTTCTGAATGAAGTTATCCCTGAGCTGATTAAAGAAGCAGAAAGACTGGAGCTTTCCAAAAATGAAGTGATTAAAATTATAGAGAAGTATAAAGGGGGAGAATAACATGACTTCAGCATTAGAGTGTAGAGGCTTAAGCAAGAGCTTTGGAAAGCTCAAGGCTGTAAACAATCTAAGCTTTTCCTTAGAAGAAAACAAGATATATGCCCTTCTTGGAAGAAACGGAGCGGGGAAAACTACTCTTTTAAGGATGATAAGCAGTGAATTGTTAAGAGATAGTGGGAATATTGAGGTTTACGGTGAGGAGGTTTTTGAAAATACAGGTGCTCTAGAGAAAATCTGCTTTGTAAAGGAAAAGGCATATCCTGATGGGGATAAAAAGGTTAGAGATATTTTTAAGATAGCATCTGTGCTTTATAAAAACTGGGACGAAGCTTTTAAAAATCAGCTATTGGATGTCTTTGAAATAAAATTGAATAAGCCCTATAGCAGTCTTTCTAGGGGAGGGCAGTCCATGGTGGGTCTTATAATCGGTCTTGCTTCTAGGGCGGAGATAACAATATTTGATGAACCGGTTTTAGGCTTAGATGCAGCGGTAAGAGAGGACTTCTATAGAATATTACTTAAAGATTATGAGGATAATCCAAGAACTATTATAATCTCTACTCACCTGATAGAGGAAAGCAGCACTATATTTGAAGAGGTAGTAATTATTAATGATGGAGAATTAATGCTGAAAAACTCAGTGGAGGAGCTTCTTAGAAAGGCATACTTCATAAGTGGCAGAAGGGACGAAATAGAAGGAGCAATTGAAGGATTGAGATTAATCCATGAGGAAGCTTTTGGAGGGACAACAATTTTTGGAGTCTTTGGTGATATGACTGAAGGACAAAGGCAATATTTTATAGAGAGGAATATTGATATAAGTCCAATGCCGCTACAGAAGCTTTTTGTTTATATAACAAAGAAAGCATAGCTAAAGGAGGAGAAAATTATGGAAGGCTTAAAAAGACAGCTTAGATTTCAAATGTTAGATGGTAAAAAGTCATTTATAGCTTTTTGGTCTATATTGCTATTATCAAACGTTCTATTTTATATTTTAAATTCATCGGTTAATGTAAATATTGGGTTTTCTGAGAGCATTAGCTCTTCCCCAGGCATTGATACGGTTCGTATAAGCGTTGCTGCTTCTAATATAATAGCTATAAATATTTTTATAATTGTTTATTCCATGGTTATGTATTATGAAAGCTTCCCTGCAGCAATTGGATTTTCTTCAACTAGATGGGATTTTTATAGAGGAGCAGTAATTCATAATGCTATACTTGCCTTTGCTATGGCACTAATTCAGGGAACGCTCATGAAATTAGATGGATACTTTATTAATCTTATAGGCAAAAACCCTATATATAAACAGCTTATCTTTGATGTTAAAGAAGACAATATACTTTATATTATTTTTATGCTTACTGTGATTTTTATGGTCGTATGCTCAATTTTTAATCTTTTAGGAGCAGCCCTTTATAGATTCACCTGGAAGCTATGGATTGTTATAGGTGCTTGTTTTTTAGTGATTGGGAATTTTGCTAGTATTGGAGGAGTAGTATCTAGGATTAGAATGTTTATCTTTAATTTCGATATTGTACCATTATATGTTTTGAAGCAGCTTGCCTTTACAGTAGTACTTTATATTTTGGCTTATCTTCTAATTAGAAGAATCAGCATAAGAAAATAACAAAGTGTAAAAGGGTAAATTAGGAGGAATAATAATGAAAAGTAAGTTTTTAAACAAAAGTATATTTGCATTAAGCCTTATTTGCTTATTAATATCACTTAAATTATTTTGGAATATGGGAGTATATGTTGATGAGTTCAATACTTCTCCAGGTATAGTTTTAGGTGGGGAGTTCTGGAATTATATGAATTGGCTGAGGTTGGGAATTACTGCACTAATGTGTGTGCTCACAGGAGTTAATATATTCAGAAAGTAAGAAGCAATAAAAAAATAGTTAAGGTAAGATAGAGGTTATAATAAGGAATGTAGGAGTGCAAAAGTGCTGTACTTCTATATTCCTTTATTTTATGATAGATTAGTTAATAGAAATTGAAGGATAAGGCAATAATTTATAGTATAATTATTTTAAGAATATACGATAAATAGAGGAGCAGTAAATAACTAAAATTTTCTGATATTTTTCTGTATAAGTCAGCTTTTAGGAGGATGTTAAATGGCAAGCTATACTTTTGATTATGAGGATAAGAGCTATGAGCTCAGGGAGGATAATCTAACGGCCTTTGTTAATGATCAGGAGCAAGAGGTTCAGGGGATTTATGAAAGCCTGGTTCTAGAGCTTTTAGAGAATTATAATGAGGTGGATTTTAAGGCAGAATACTATGAGGAGCCCTGCGAAGAATGCAAGGCAGGGATTAAAGAAAAGGCTAAGCACTTTGATTTTTTAGAATTTCATTTTTACATATTTACTAAGGATAACAAATATATTATAAGCAATATTTCTAAGGAATATGAGAATACCTCTTATAATAGACTAATAAGAGGAGGACAGGTGGATAACAGCTACATAGTGAGTGTTATTGTTTGCAAAAGCTGTGGAAGCTACTCTATAGAGCTTGAGCAGTGTGAGGTTTAGAAACCTGTGAAAGGGAAGGTTTAATTCATGAAATAGTATGCATAATGCTATAGCTTATTTAAGTTGAAAAGGTGGGGACGTAATGAAGAACAAGGGGAGGCACATTCTATTAATAGCCGCACTCTTTTTAATCTTTTTTAGCTCTACTGCTTATGGGGAAGAGCTTAAAATAGGTGAAGAGAGAATTTATGTAGAGATATTAAAGGATGGAAACATAAAGGTTAAGGATGATATTGTATTTGATTTTTCCGGAAGCTTTAATGGAGTATATAAGGATATATCTTTTGATAAGGCAGAAGGAATTAGAATAAAGACTGTGGCTGAGGCGATATTTCCTCAAAAGGTTAATAGCGATTATATGCCTTATGAACTAAAAAATGATGCAGAAAATGGTGAGGAAAAGGTTTATTCTCTTATAGAAGAAGAGGATAAGGTGAGGGTTAAAATCTTCTCCCCCTCAGAGGATACTGTAAAAGGATTTAGGATAAGCTATGATCTAAAGGGTGCTGTAAAAAAGTACAGTGACACTGGTGAGTTTTATTGGAAGTTTATTGGCCCTGAAAATGAAACAGACATTAGAAGTTTGGAAATATACCTTACTCTTCCTGAGGGAGCAACAAAAGATAGCATAAAGGCTTTTGGACATGGTCCTTTAAATGGCAAGGTAAAATTATTAGATGACAGAACAGTTCACTTTTCTGTAGAAAATCTAAAAAGCGAAAACTATGTAGAGGTAAGGGCTCTTTTTCCTAGCGATCTTTTAAGCACTATGGATTATTCCTCTCAGGAGGAAAAGCTTCCAGAAATATTAGCAGAGGAGAATACATATTTAGCTAAGGTAGATAAAAAGCTAAAGGCTAAGGAAAATTTCAGGAGGGTAGGACAGGTCCTTCCAGGTATTATCATAGGTATATCCTCTCTTATTGGAGTATTTATCTATATTAATTTAAGAAAGCCTAGATATAATGAATACGAGAAAGAAGTTCTCAGCAAGGATAATTATGATCCTATTCTCCTAAGTTACTATGCTAAGCCTTATAGTTTTAATAATGGGTATGGACTTATGGCTCAGGTTTTTAACCTTATTAAGAAAAAAGCATTGTTTATGATACCCGGAGAAAATGAGGATGATTGCAAAATTATCAGAGGAGAAGAAGCCCTAGAACTTTTAAGCCATGAAAGATACCTTATAGATTGGCTTTTAGAGGATATGGGAAATGGAAGTGCTGTAACCTTAAAAGAAATAAAAGATTATTTCAAGAGCGGGGGAGAAGCACTAAGTAAAGGTGCAAAACTTACAAAGCTCATAGCAGAAGAAACGGCCAAGCTTCCGTTTATAAGTAAAAGGAAGGTTACTATAAAAATAATCTTGGTGATATTAAGTATAGTTTTGCTGCTTTTATCTATTCTATCTATTATATCTGGAAATCTATTTGGTATTGCAGCAATAGTAATAGCTGCAGCAGTGATGATCTTTTCCTTTTTTATTAATACAAGAACAGAAGAAGGACAAAAGGCTTATGATACCTTTGAGGATATTAGGATGAAGATAATACACTATGAAAGCCTTGATTTAAGTGAGCTTATTGAGGATATGGGTCGCTTAGAGGATTATATAGTATATAGTGCTTTGTTTAATTATAAAGATGAGCTTGTAGGAGCTATAAGAAACTCCTTAGGAGAGGATTATGATTATAGCTTACTCAGTAACTATTATCTTTGGGGAGCCTATTATGGAATGAGCAGCAGAGGTGTTGCCTTTGGAAATAGCTTTGATACAAGCTTTAACAGCTATACAGAAAGCCAGAGCAGCAGCTCTAGCAGCAGCTTTTCTTCAGGAGGCGGCGGCTTTAGCAGTGGTGGTGGCGGAGGAGCTGGAGGCTTCTAAAACACCTAAGCTATTACAACTGTAAATTAAAAAGAGCTTTGAGGACATAAAAGCCTCAAAGCTCTTTATTATGATGTTTATATTTACCAGCTTCCAGAGGAACCGCCACCGCCAGAGGAGCCACCGCCGAAGC
>JAEXZL010000076.1 GCA_023451395.1 Bacillota bacterium
ATCCAGGAGTTGAGTATGCAGCTAAATATGAGGGGGATTATGGAAAAACTGAAGCTTGGTATGTTCTTGATGCTAAGCCTAATGCTACCCTCATAGTTGGAACAAAAGATTGTACAAAAGAGCAATTTATTGAAGCTATTAACAATGAATCCGTAGAAAAATGCTTAAATGTGATTCGTGTAAAAAAGGGAGACTGTTTTTTAATTAATAGCGGGCTTATTCATGCTATCTGTGAAGGAGTAATCATTGCAGAGATACAGCAAAATAGTGATGTTACCTATAGGGTTTATGATTATGGAAGGCCTAGAGAGCTTCATGTTCAAAAAGCCTTAGAGGTAATAAATTTTAATCTTCAGTGTGAGAATTTAAGTGATAAGAGTCAAGAGACTTTTAATGGATATAAGAGAACATTACTCTGCGAAAATGAATATTTCGGTATAGAAAAGCTACAAATAGCGGAGAGGTATAATGATAGAAGCTCCTCTGATAACTTTTTTATATTGACAATTGTTGAAGGGGAAGGCTTCATAGAAAGTAATGATTTCTCTGAAAAAGTATCTCTTGGAGATAGCTATCTTATTCCTTCTTCCTTAGGCAGCTACTCACTAAGGGGTGAGCTTACTCTTTTAAAGACCTATCCAGTTACATTATAATAACTATATGGAAACACCCTTAGCTTTTGTTTTAACAAGAAGGGTGTTTTTTTATAAAGTTTATTTTCATAAAAAATATATTATTAATATTTTTTTTATTTTAAATATATTGCATCATTATGTTAAATCGTGGTATTGTAAACATGGTATTGTAATGTATGAATGTTACAAATTTTTTTGGTTTTAAGAAATTAATTTTACTTATAGTTTTGCACTTAAGAAAGAAAGGGGTTAAAAATGACAATCTCTATATCAGATTTTTTAAATCAGTTGATTTCAAATCCCGCATTGCTCATAACTACTATCCTCACCTTGGGAGTTATATTAGTAAATGGGTGGACAGACGCTCCCAATGCCATTGCTACTTGTGTATCAACTCGGTCTATGAGTCCTAAGGCTGCAATTCTTATGGCTGCTGTATTTAATTTTCTTGGAGTTTTTGTTATGACTTTGGTAAATGCTACAGTAGCACAAACAATATATAAGATGGTGGACTTTGGAGGGAATTCTCAGGAGGCTCTAGTAGCTCTATGTGCAGCATTATTTGCTATTGTCCTTTGGGCAACTGCTGCCTGGTATTTTGGTATACCAACTAGTGAGAGTCATGCTCTTATTGCCGGTCTTTCCGGAGCTGCTATAGCACTTCAGGGTGGCTTAAAAGGAATAAATGGCGGTGAATGGATAAAGGTTCTTTATGGTCTTGTGCTTTCTACAGGACTGGGATTTCTTATGGGCTGGGTAGTTGTAAAGAGTGTGGAATTCTTATTTAAAAAGACTGACAGAAAAAAGACCTTGGGTTTCTTTCAAGGTGCTCAAGTTGGTGGAGGAGCGGCTATGGCTTTCATGCATGGAGCACAGGATGGACAGAAATTTATGGGTGTTTTCATGCTTGGAATATTTCTTTCTCAAGGACAGGGAGATGTGAAAAACTTCGTAATACCCTTATGGCTTATGGTTTTATGCTCCGTTGTAATGGCTGTAGGTACATCTATTGGAGGATACAGAATAATTAAAGCTGTAGGTATGGATATGGTTAGATTAGAAAAATACCAGGGTTTTTCTGCAGATCTTGCAGCGGCTTCCTGCCTTCTAATCTCATCTCTTACAGGGATACCCGTTAGTACTACTCATACCAAAACTACATCGATAATGGGTGTAGGTGCAGCAAAGAGGTTAAGCTCTGTAAATTGGGGTGTAGTTAAGGAAATGGTATGGACTTGGATACTTACCTTCCCTGGCTGTGGACTCATTGGATTTTTAATGGCTCATCTTTTTATGTGGATATTTTAAGAATATTTTATTGGTTTTTATAGAGAAAGGAGTTTTTTAAATGGCTGGTAAAAAAAGTAACAATTACTTTGATAGCTTTGTAGAGCTTGTGGGCTACTCTCGTGAAGCAGCTTCTATGCTCAATGATACTTTGAATAATTTTGATGCTGAGGTTGTTGAAAGCAAAATTCTTGAAATGCATACCATTGAACATACAGCAGATGCTAAGAAGCATGAGATGATGAATAAATTAGCTAAGGAGTTCATAACTCCAATTGAGAGAGAAGACATAATACAGCTTTCTCATGAAATTGATAATGTTACAGATAGCATAGAGGATGTGCTTATAAAGATTTACATGTTCAATATTAAATCTCTAAGAGAGGAAGCTTTAAAGTTTTGTGATGTAATTATGAGATCCTGTGAAGTTTTAGAGAAAATAATGAAGGAATTTCCTAATTATAGAAAATCAACAATTCTTCATCAATTAATTATTGAAATCAATGATTTAGAGGAAGAGGGGGATAGACTGTATACTGAAGGAATAAGAAATCTTTTTATAAACTCAAAGGATCCTGTGGAGCTCATGACTTGGACAGAGACTTTTGAGCGTTTTGAAAAAAGCTGTGATTCTGTAGAGCATGCAGCAAATGTAGTTGAAAGTGTTATAATGAAAAATTCATAAGATGAAAAGGATGTTTTAGCCCTTATGGGTAAAGGCATCCTTTTTTTAGTTTGCCTATAGAATACTTTCATAATGGGGGGAATACCTTATAATAACATATTCTTGGAGGTAATCATAAAATGTTTAAGTTTAAAGAACAGTTTAACTTGGGAGATTTTATTATTTCTATTCTCATACCAGTGGCCTTGGGTTTTATAGGGATGAGTCTTACAGCCCATAGTATTGAGGGTTATTTGTCGTTAAATAAGCCAAGCTTCTTTCTGCCATTAATATTCTTTCCCGTTGTTAGAACAATACTCTATATACTCATGAGCATAGCTTTCTATATCATATGGATGCAGAAGGAAAAGGGAATGGTTCCTTTGGGAGTATTGTTTATTTATTTAGCGCAACTTCTCTTTAGTTTTATATGGCCTTTTATTTTCTTTTCCCTTAACCTATATGGACTTGCCTTTCTTGAACTTACAGTGCTTATTTTAATAGTTGCAATTACCATAATAAGGTTTTTTAAGCTTAATAAGATTTCAGGGGTATTAATGATTCCATACATTTTTTGGCTTTTTTATGAAGCTTTTTTAAACTTTTATATATGGAGAGTTTATGAAATGTTTATTTAGATTATAAAGAAAAATGATGAAAAAGCCCGAATTACCTTGCAAGTAATTGATTTTTCAATAATAGACTTATATTAGATTTAAAATTAAATAGTTGAATTATTATTAAGATTATGATATAAAATATATACAGATTAAAAATCTCTCAATTTTATGTATAAAATATTTCTACTATTAATATTTATATGATAAAAATTAATTGATTTTAATCAAATCGTTAATAATCTAAAAAGTAACTTTAGATTATATAAAAAACAAATTATAAAGGGGGGAAAGCTACTAAGGCCTTGCCTTATGATAGCAAACATATGAAAAAGAAATCTGTCGCAGTCTTGACATCTCTTTTAGCGAGCGCAATGCTTCTAAGTGCTTGTTCACAGCCAGCACCTGGAAGAAACGGAGGCAGCTCAGACGGAGAAAGCAAAAAAACAAATCAGGTTATTGCAGCTTCAGATCCATCAAAGCTTCCTGAAACCGCAAAGAATAGAAAGGATACACTTATAGTTGGTATAACAGCACCATCAGGTAAGTTTAATCCAATTTTCGCTGATTCTACTTATGACAATTATGTTACTTCACTAGTTTTTTCAGGATTAGTAACCAACGATGATGAAGGACTACCTGTTGGTGATGTAGCAGAGTCATGGGAAATCTCAGAGGATCAAAAGACTTATACTTTCAAGCTAAAGGAAGGAATAAAATTCTCCAATGGCGATGAGCTAACAGCTGAAGACGTAGCTTTCACTTACACTGCATTGGCAGATCCAGATTATGATGGACCAAGGGCTGATGCTGTTGAAACTCTTCTAGGTTATGAAGAGTATAATAAGGGTAATGCTAAAGAAATTGCAGGTATAAAGGTAATTGATAAATCTAATATTAGCTTTACATTGAAAGAAGTAAAGGCGTCAGCAATCTATGATTTTGCTTATGGAATTATGAGTAAAAATTATTATGGATTTGAAAAGGGTGGAATTCAAAAGCTTAAAGATATGTTCCTTAAGCCAATGGGTTCTGGTGCATATAAACTTTCTGACTACAAGCCTGGTGCAACAGTATCCTTTGAAAAAAATGATGGATATTTTAAAGGAGCAGCAAAAATTCCAAATATAATTATGAAGGTTACAAATGCTCAGACTAATATTCAGGAGTTAGAGGCAGGAACTGTAGATATAGATAGAATACCAGCAAATGAAAAGAATGTGACAGTTCTTAAGAATGATGGATTCTTAAATCTTCAGCTTTTTGAGCAAAATGGATATGGTTATATCGGCTTAAACACAAGACTTCCTAAGTTTAGTGATGTTAAGGTTCGTCAGGCATTAACCTATGGTCTTGATAGAAAGAGCTTCAATGACCTATATTATACAGGCTATGCTGTTGTTCCTAACAGCCAGTTTGCATCCAGCTCTTGGGCATATACAGAGGATTTAAATAGCTATGACTATGATGTTGAAAAGGCTAAATCCCTTCTTGATGAAGCAGGTTGGAAGCTTTCCGATGATGGTTTCAGATATAAAGATGGTGAGAAGTTCACTATAAAATGGATGACCTATACTGGATCCAAATATGTTGACACCTTAATTCCAATACTTAAGGATAATTATCAAAAGATTGGTATTGAAGTTGTTCCTGAATTAGTAGAGTTCTCAACCCTAAGTTCGAGAGTATTTGATAAACAGGACTTTGAAATGTTCAATATGGCATGGAGCTTATCCATTGATCCAGATCCATCAGGACTTTTCGCTGCATCACAGGATACTTTAGGTGGCTTTAACTCAGTAGGCTGGCATCCTGAAAAAAGTGAAGAGCTCTTAGCTAAGGGCCTTGCAACAACTAACCTTGAAGAAAGAGCAGAGATCTACAAGGAATGGAGTAAGCTATTTAACGAGGAACTTCCTTACATACTTTTAAACAGATCTATGGATATGTATGCTGTTAGTTCAAGAGTAAAGAATATAAATATCTCAGCCTTCAAAGACTGGACATACGATATACATCTTGCTGAGCTTGAACAATAATTTATAATTAGATTTAAAGGCTTCGTTCATTTGAATGAAGCCTTTATTATGTATAAAAGGGAGTATAGGATGGTGATTTAGCTATCTATTACGGGATTACCTTAGACAATTTCACCAAAACATTATATACTATTGTGGATGGAGAGATTGTATATAAATTTAAGTAAATATAATAAATTATCCTTAAATATATACTTAGAAATATGAAAGGGGATCAATAGATGGGAATTGCATTAATATTAGCTGAGAAACCATCCGTTGCTAGAAATATTGCTGAGGCTTTAAAGGTAAATAAAAGAGGCGACGGATATTTTGAAAGTGATAAATATATAGTGACTTGGGCCTTTGGACATCTGCTTCAGCTATATGATGCAAAGGATTATGACCCAAAGATGAAAAATTGGAAAAAAGAAAATTTCCCATTTATTCCTGATGAGTTTAAATATAAAATCAAAAGGGATTCTAAAAACAAGGATAGTGTGGATAAGGGTGCAGAAAAGCAACTAAATATTATTAATAAGCTTCTTTCTAGAGAAGATGTAGATAGGGTTATATCCGCAGTAGATTCAGATAGAGAGGGTGAAGTTCTGGCTACGGAGATTTTTCTATATTTGAAGATCAATAAGCCTATTTTTAGACTGTTACTTAATGAATGGACTGAGGATGAGGTCAATAATGGAATGAATTCTTTAGTGCCTATTGAAGAAATGCAGTCCATGCAGGATGCAGGTATGAGCAGGCAATTAACTGATTGGATGATTGGAATAAACCTGACCTCAATTACCACTGTTATTTATGGAGATTATAAAAAGATGCTTAATATAGGAAGGGTGCTTCTGCCAACACTAAAAATTATTTATGATAGGGATAAGGAAATAGAAAACTTTAAAGAATCCAGTTATTTTAAGCTACTTGCAATCTTTAAAACTGATAATAATGAAGAATTTGAAGGAATTTACTATGAAAATGAAGATGAAAAATTCCAGGAAAAGGAGCCTTTAGAGGAGCTAGTTAAAAAAATAAGTGAGCAGAGGGCTGAAATAGTTGAGAAGCTTATTACAAGAAAGAAGGAGTATCCACCTCTATTATTTAATTTATCTAATCTTCAGGGATATGTAACTAGCAAACATAAAGGGTGGACTTCAGATAGGGTATTAAAGGTAGCCCAGGCTCTCTATGAAAAGAAATTTATAACTTATCCAAGAACTGGAAGTGTGGCCTTGGAGGAGAGCTTAAAGGATAGAGTTAAAAAGGTTTTAGAGTCACTTAAAAAAGGCCTCCCTTATGAAAATGAGATATGCTTTACTGAAAATAAAAGAATCTTCGACAATAGTAAGGTGGAAAGCCATAGTGCAATTACGCCTACCTATGTTCTTCCTAGGAGCCTTACCCCAGATGAGCAGGTGGTGTATTC
>JAEXZL010000084.1 GCA_023451395.1 Bacillota bacterium
CAAAAGGAAAGAGTCATAGGGTAATACCTCTAGGAGCTAAATCAATTACATCACTGGAGGAATATCTTAAGGAACGAAAAAAGATTAACAAAGATAATAATACCTTATTTTTAAATAATAATTATGATATACTAACAAGGCAGGGCATATGGAAAATAACTAAGTATTATATTACAAAGGCAGGTATCGAAAAGGATATTAATTTAAATACCTTTAGGCATAGTTTTGCATTGCATCTTTTGCAAAATGGAGCGGATATTAATATAATACAGGAGTTATTAGGGCTAAAGGGTGTAAATGTTTTACAGATTTATCTTGATGTGCTACCTAAAAAGAAATTAAGAGAAATTTACAATAATACACACCCAAGAGCCTAAAGATGTATATATTTTGCTCTGTAATAAAAAGAATATAATTAAGACTATTGTACACAGGAGGGAAATAAATGGAATTAAAAAAGATTATAGAAGCTGCAGATTATATTAAGAATAAGGTGAAGAATTTACCTGAAATAGGAGTTATATTAGGCTCTGGTCTTGGAGATATGGCAGAAGAGGTAGAAAACAAGGTAACTATTAAGTATTCAGAGATACCACATTTCCCAGAATCTACCGTCAAAGGTCATGCAGGTCAATATGTTATTGGAGATTATAATGGAAAAAGAGTAATAATGATGCAGGGTAGATTCCATTTTTATGAGGGAAACTCTATGGAGCTTATAGCTCTTCCAGTGTATGTAATGAAGATGTTAGGGGTTCAGAATTTAATTGTAACTAATGCTGCTGGGGGAGCAAACACTAGCTTCCATCCAGGAGATTTAATGCTTATTACTGATCATATAAACTTCTCTGGAAGTCATCCTCTCATAGGAAGAAATTATGAGGAGTTAGGACCAAGATTTCCAGATATGTCAAAGGCTTATTGTAGAAATCTAATTGATAAAGCTTTAGTCTGTGGAGAAGAGTTAGGTATAAATCTGCAACAAGGAGTATATATGATGTTCTCAGGTCCAACTTATGAAACTCCCGCAGAGGTTAGAATGGCTCAAATTCTAGGTGCTGATGCTGTAGGTATGTCAACGGTTCCTGAGGTTATTGCTGCAAATCATTGTGGAATTAAAGTCCTAGGAATATCCTGTATAACTAATATGGCAGCAGGAATTTTGGATCAACCTTTAAATCACAGTGAGGTTATTGAGACCTCTAATGCTGTTAAAGAAAACTTTATTGCACTTGTATCAAGGATTATTAGAAATATGTAGTAGTACTTAGTAAGGGAGGTAAGTATCATGAGGATGTATGATTTAATAATAAAAAAGAGAAATAATCAGGAATTAAGTACTGAAGAAATCAACTTTTTTATTGAGGAGTATACCAGGGGAAATATTCCTGACTATCAGGCTTCAGCTTTATTGATGGCAATTTACTTTAACAAGATGAATAAAAGAGAAACCAGTGATTTGACTATGGCTATGGTAAATTCTGGTGATGTTCTTAATCTTTCTGCAATCCAGGGGATAAAGGTTGATAAGCATAGTACAGGAGGGGTAGGGGATACCACAACCTTAGTCTTAGGTCCAATGGTAGCCAGTCTTGGAGTACCTGTTGCTAAGATGTCTGGTAGAGGCTTAGGACATACTGGAGGAACCATTGATAAGCTTGAATCCTTCAAAGGATTTTCAGTGGAATTGTCAGAAGAGGAGTTTATCAATAATGTAAATAAAATTAAATTGGCAGTAGTTGGTCAGACTGGTGACTTAGCTCCTGCAGATAAGAAACTTTATGCTCTTAGAGATGTTACTGGAACTGTAGACAATATATCACTTATTGCCTCAAGTATTATGAGTAAGAAGATTGCAGCAGGAGCGGATGCTATAGTACTTGATGTTAAGGTAGGAAGTGGAGCTTTTATGAAGAGTTCCGATGAAGCTTTTACCTTAGCAAAAGAGATGGTTGATATTGGTAACAGGGTGGGAAGAAAAACTAGAGCTGTTATTTCTAATATGGATGAGCCTCTTGGTTTTGCTATAGGTAATGCTCTAGAGGTAAAGGAAGCTATAGAAACCCTTCAAGGTAAAGGCCCTCAGGATTTATTAGAGCTTTGTTTAGAGCTTGGTTCTAATATGTTGATTCTTGGTGGGAAGGCTGAGGATAAGGATACTGCAAGAGAACTTCTATTAGAAACAATAAACTCAGGTAATGCTTTAAAAAAGCTTAAGGAATTTGTAATGGCTCAAGGAGGATCTACAGAAGGAATAGATGATACTAGCATGCTGCCAAGAGCAAAATATGTTGTTCCAGTAAAGGCTGAAACTGATGGTATAGTTCATAAAATTTTTGCTGAAGAAATTGGAATAGCAGCAATGGAACTTGGTGCAGGAAGGGCTACAAAGGAAAGTATAATTGATTTAGCTGTAGGTATAGTGCTTAATAAAAAGTGCGGAGATTCTGTGAAGACAGGCGATACAATAGCATACATACATTCAATGGATGAAAACAATATTGAAAAATGTACCAATGCTATAAAGGATTGTTATGTAATTAAAGATGAAGAATATATTAAAGTACCTCTCATATATGGAGTAGTTGAATAATATTAAAAGTCCTGGTTATCCAGGGCTTTTTTTTGTGATAATTATTTTTATTTTGGTAAAAATACATTTGAAAGGAGGAAGATACAAAATGAAGCATAAGAATTTTATTGTAAAAGCAATCACAGTATTTATATTATCTTCGGTAATTAACTCTGTCCCAGTTAGGGCGGAGGGGGAAAACATACAGGTAGAGGCAAATTCTGCACTATTAATGGAGGCTAGCACTGGAAAAATATTATTTGAAAAGAATTCTCATGAAAAGTATGCACCAGCTTCTGTAACTAAGATTATGACGATGTTACTAGCAATGGAGGCAATTGATAATGGAAAGATAAAATTTGAGGATAAGATAACAGCCAGTGAGAATGCAAAAAAAATGGGTGGAAGTACTATGCTCCTGGATACTGGGGAAATAAGAACTGTGGAAGAAATTATTAAAGGTATAGCTATTGCCTCAGGAAATGATGCAGCTGTGGCTATGGCTGAATACTTAGGGGGGACAGAGGAAGCTTTTGTTCAGATGATGAACAAAAGAGCAGCAGAGCTTGGAATGAAGGATACAACATTTAAAAACAGCACTGGTCTGCCTGTAGAAGGTCATATAACTACAGCCTATGATATTGGAATAATGTCAAGAGAATTATTAAAGCATCCATCGGTGTTAAAATATACTGGTACATATATGGAAACAATATCTGAAGGAAGAAAAAGTCCTATCGGGCTTGTTAATCATAATAAGCTGGTTCGTTTCTTCAAAGGCTGTGATGGTTTGAAAACTGGCTTTACAGATGAGGCTAAATATTGTATTTCTGCCACTGCCATAAGAGATGGAGTTAGAGTCCTTTCTGTAATTATGGGGGCACCTACCTTCAAGATAAGAAACAGAGATGCTAGTATGCTATTGAACTATGGGTTTTCAAAATATGAAAGTAAAAAGGTTTTAGAAAAGGATCAAGATGTAGAAAAGGTTTTACTTAACAAAAAAGGTGATAGATTTTTTATGGCTAAGGCTGAAAATGATTTAAGCATAACTAGAGAAAAAGGAAGTAATGTAGATATAGTACCTAAGATAAATATAACAAAGATTCAAAAGGAATATGAAAAAGGTGAAATAGTAGGAACTTGTGATTATTATATAAATGAAGAAAAGGTAGGATCCATGAATATTTATTGCGATAGAGATATAAAGAAATCAGGTTTAATTAACAATATGAAAAACAATTTAAGAGACTTGTTTAAGAGCGGAATATAAAATAAAAAATAGTAGCAAACTCTTACTTGAAGCATTAGAGTTCGCTACTATTTTATTATTTCTTTTATAAAAATTTATTAGCTATTTTAAAGAAGAGTGCAATTTATTGCACAATACACTATAAGCTGTTATGATTAAGTGGTAAAAAATATTTAGGGTGATAAAATGAGCCAGTTAAATCTTAGTATTAGTAATTTTCAAGGACCCTTTGACGTCCTGTTACATCTAATTCAAAAAAATGAAATGGAAATATATAATGTGAATATATCAGAAATAACCTCTCAATATCTAAACTTTTTAGAAAAAATGAAAGAAGTGGATTTAGAGGTTACATCTGAATTTATCGTTATTGCAGCTACTCTTATTGAGATCAAATCTAAGGAGCTTCTTCCTAAAGCTGTTGAAGAGAAGGAGGAAGAGGATCAAGGGGATCTTCTAAAAAGAAGACTTATAGAATATAAAAAGATTAAGGCTGCAGCAGAATATTTAAAAAGCAGAAAGCTTTATTCTGGTACTGTTTTTACAAAAAAGCCTGAGGTAATAGAGGATAAAAGGGCTATTGAAGAGCTATTTATAGATATTGATATGTTGGATTTATATAACATTTTTATGAAGCTTATTGAGGATTATAATAATAAGCAGAACAAGGATTCGTTAATAAGCGATAAAATAAGTGTTGATTTATTCCGTATGGAAGATAAGTATAATGAAATAAAAGGCATAATGAATAAGAGTTCCTTAATTGATTTCACTGAGCTAATTGAGAAATGCAGTTGTAAATTGGAGATTGTAGTTACATTTTTAGCTCTACTGGAATTATCAAAACAGAAGGTAATTTCTATTAAACAGATAAACAATTTTAGTAGAATAATCATAGAAAGGGCAATGGAAAATGAGTGAGGTAAAGTTTCAACAATTTGAATTTGATGAAGTATCTAATAAAAATGAATTAATTTCTGTAATAGAATCTCTTCTCTTTGTCAGCGGTGAAGCCTTAAGTCTAAAAGAAATTGCAAACATATTAAAAATATCATCAAACTATGCAAAGGAACTATTAGAATTATTATCTAGTGAATATGAAAAAAGTAACAGAGGTATAAAGCTTATAAATATAAATAATAGCTTTCAGCTAGTGACTAAGCCTCAGAATAGCGATTACATACAGGAACTTATTAAGGGAAATACAAGACAGACCTTGTCTCAGGCTTCCTTAGAAGCCTTAGCTATAGTTGCATATAAACAACCAATTACGAGAATTGATATTGATGAAATAAGAGGGGTTAAAAGTGATAGTGCTGTTCAAAATCTTTTAGAAAAGGGGTTAATAAAGGAAAGAGGAAGGATGAATGTTCCTGGAAGGCCAATATTATATATAACTACTGAAGAATTCTTAAGGCAATTTGGTCTTGAAGAGCTAGAAGATATGCCTAACCTCGAAGAAATAATTGATAAAAGAAGCGAATCTAATATTCAGGTGGAGGAAGACCTCACAGAATAAATAAAGCCTATAGATAATCTATAGGCTTTATTTATGGATTACTTTTAGTTTTAAGTAGATCCATTATTTGAGGAATGCTGTCAACGATTCTGTCATAGGTATTAGGTTGATCAACAGGAAATAATCTTATATTGTCATTTTTAATTACTAAGAAAGCAACAGGTCTTATGGTAATACCTGCTCCGGATCCTCCTCCAAAGGGAAAATCATTGCTATTTAGTTCTTTTTCTTTGTTGAATTCACTCCCACCAGAAGCAAAGCCGAAAGAAACTCTTGATATAGGTACAATAGTACTTCCATCCTTACACTCTATTGCTTCACCTACTATGGTGTTAACATCAATTATTTCTTTAATGTTTTCCAAGGTGCTTTTCATTAATCTTTCAATAGGATGATTTTCTGCCATTATATATCCTCTAAGGGATTTCACCTCCAATTTTTATAAAAAATTATTAATATATATATAATTTTAACTAAATTAACCTTAATTATACTTTCAAAATTTAATGAAAGAGAATTTCTGTTTTTAAAGGCTGGACTAATACATAGATTAAATTTATTTATTTTAAAAAACATAGATAAGGCTCTGTATACAAATGAGGGAAGTGAGCTTATTGAACCAAAGAGTATTGCTGTAGCTGCAGAGTCTTCTAAATCAAATATAGCTTTTCCATCTAATAAGATAGTTGGTTTTATGGGGTTATTTTTAAAAGATTTGATTGTTGATATAACTTTTTCTTTAGAAAAGGAAAATCTTTTGCTTTTACTAGTAGTGTTTTTTTTTGGAATCTTTTTATCTGTTGAATTAATAATTGTAAGCTTATATAAGCTTATTTTATAATTTAAGATTTTATTATAGATAATGTTTATTTTAATTCTAATAGGAAAAAATAATAGAGTTAAGAATAATGCTATTAAAAAATACCTTACCATAATATCCCTCCAAGTAGCTATTTATATTCTGTCCAGTTATAAAAAGTATATTCTTTAATTACTTAAGGAGATGGTAAAAGTGAGAAAAGTTACATACATTTGTATTGTTATTTTGCTTGTTATACAGATGTTTCCTGCCGAGGCAGCTCCTATTAGAGTAAAGGCAGGATATGCTATAGCTATAGATGCAAGAAGCAGAGCTGTTCTTTATGAGAAGGATGCTCATAAGCCAGTTCCTATGGCAAGTACTACAAAGATTGTTACTGCTCTCATTGCTTTAAACTATGGGAATCTTGAGGAGAAGATAGCTATAAGTAAAAATGCTGCATCAGTTAGAGGGTCTAAGGCGGGCTATAAGGCTGGTGAAGAGATATTGCTTAAGGAGCTTGTTTATGCATTAATGCTAAAGTCTGGCAACGATGCTGCTATTGCAATTGCAGAAGGAATAAGTGGATCTCAAGAGAAGTTTGCAAAGCTTATGAACGAATATGGAAAAAATATGGGGCTTTTAAATACCTCTTTTGAAAGCCCTCATGGATTAGATAGCACCAATCACTTT
>JAEXZL010000083.1 GCA_023451395.1 Bacillota bacterium
GTTTACAGGTACGTTCTATATCCTCATTATAATTAATTGAATATTCTTCTGCGTAATCCCTTACCTTCAAAGCATATTGGTCTAAATTATGATACCATTTATTATATTCTTTTTTAAGTCTTTTAAAGAAATCTGCAGAATATATATAATTTATATATTGACAGTCTAAGAGATTTTCTGAAATAAGCGCCTTCTTTGAAAAATCCCATTCCTTACCATATCTGAGCAATAACTTCTGATAATATTGTTCTATAGTTAACCTTTCAATTCTGTCTAACTCTAAGGTTTTTGTAAGATTATTAATATGTAAGTCAAAAAGTTCATTGGGAGTAATAATTTTAACTCTGTCTAAATCAAGATTTTTATAGTTATACTTAAGATATGATAATCTATGCAAAAGAATCATAGTTTTACCCGAACCAGCACAGCCCTGAACAACTATATTGGCTTCTATCGGATAATTAATAATATTATTCTGATTACCTTGTATTGTTCTTATAATATCTGTAAGCTCAAAATCAGCACGTTTCTTTTTCAAAACATTTACAAGGAAAGGATCTGTTATACTCTTACTCAATTCCTCAATTACTTCCTTGCCAACAGCACTTATATCCTCCACTTTCTTATCCCTACTCTTACTTTTTTGAATATTTTTAGTATTCTTACTTATTACAGTTGGATCAAAATATTCCTGAAATACGTTGTTCAAACAACTATTTTCAATGTCTATGGAACGTCTTTGAAACAATTTATAGCTATAATCATTATGCTTAAAATTCAATACATTTTTCAAATAATATCTCTGCCCCACTGGGCTTCGCCAATCAAAAACAACATATTCTCCATTAATGAAAATTGCTTTCTTTCCTATATATACTTTTTCCGGATGCTCATTATTACCATGACTAATTAAGAAATCCATCCTTGCAAAATAAGGACAATATTTGATATCAGATAGCTTATTAATTTTATCATATGAAACAGCATTCATACTCTTTTTATACATTAAATCATATCTATCATCTTTATCAGCTGCAACTTCATACTTGCCAATACCACTATAGGGCATATCTCTTTTAATCTTTTCAATTTCATCATCTACTTTATTAAGAACAATAGCTAGGTGTTTCTCTTCAAGTGCCTGTATACCTTTAATATCAGATGGAAAATTTTCTTCATTTAAAGCATACTTTATCTCTTTTTCAGAAGTATTATTAATTCTATTATCTTTAGTATTAGCTTTAATGTATTCGTGTGGCATAATTTCCTCCTCAAGATAATATAGATATTCTCTAGAATATTAATTCCATTTAAAAATCTTCCCTAATTATAAAAGGAACTTTTCGTCTTACTATAAGACAATTAACAACAAATCTAAACATTTAATAGACTGAATATTCACTCTATTAATACTATTATATATTACTTTATATACTTATTAAATAATACCCTCTAAAAATCAATAAAAGAAACATCTATAAATGACTTTGCGTCGTTTATGGATGTTTCTTTTACTTCTTAATGCAAAAATACCTATTTAATAAGTCCGCTCCAATACTAATCCCTTCTCAAATCCACCTCTTTCTTCCCTTTTCCATTTTCTTTATGTTCTAAATCCTCTTCCTTATATCCTATACTACTAGCCAAGGCATATATCAACTCCATAGTGTCTGCCACCTCTTCTAAATTATCTTCCTCAAGATACTCCTTCACCTCTTCCTGAAGCTTCTTCTTAAGCAACTCTTTATACTACTCTTTATCAGCAGTCCTAACATCATAGCTTTTCCCTGAAGCTTTGATAATTTCTGGTATCCTATCCCTTATGAGCTTTTGGTATTCTATCATATTCTACTCCTTACCCATTTTCTATAATCCACTGTCTCGAAGCTCTCCTCTAGAATAGTTATGGGATCTTTATAAATAATATATTCAATAAAAATTCGATATATCTCTTTCATAGCTGTAAAATAACTGTATCACTGTATTTTACCTCTATATAATCCCTATTCCCCTCCATAATCTACCCTCTATTTATATAATCCTCCTTCACTACCTTGCATTGTTTTAAAGCATCCCAAATATCCTCTTGTGTGCAGCTTATTAAATATACCCCTCCATTTTTAGTGAGTACAAAGTTCGCCAGGATGTCCTTATCACGGTAGAAGGTATAATGATTTCCATTAATTTTCTCACCAAAAATTAATACCTCCTCCCTTACATATTTATAATGTGCTCTATAGGGAGAAGGCCTCTTAAGAAATGACCATAATTTGCTGGTAATAATAAAGGATTCTATATCTCTTAGAAGATTGTAGTTATACACTACCCAGCTTCTTTTTTTCCTGTTACATAAATAATCAATACCTTCCTTACAATCCTCTAAAGAAGTAAAATAGCTGAGGTTTCTGACCTCTAACTCAAAGCTCCAAGGATTAAAGAATATCTGCTCCTCTGTAACTGCCCCAAAGAATTTCAGTATATGGTGATATTCTTCTATGGATAGGTCATCCTCCTTAACAAACTCATCACAAAAAATCTCTTCATTCTCCGAAGCAATGGCATAGCGACTTCCTAGACTAAAAATCTCCATATCCCTGTAGTTAGTATAATGATTATATCTTGATAAATGGGTTTTTATCATTTTTATATCCTCCTTTATATATGATCGTCCTCAAAGATTAAATCCTGAAATTCCAGTTTCAAATCCTCAATGGCATAGATTTCTGCACTGTCGTAATCCCATATGGTATCTATAGTATCCTGTAAACTTCCTCCCAGCTGACCATGGATTTCATAGCAGCACTGATATATTTCCATAACCTTTTCTTCAATTTCCGTGAGCAGCAAATTTGCCTTCTCTTTAACAGCTTTGTCGAAATTAAAAAAGTCATTATCCATTAGCTCAAAGAACTGATAATTAAGATCAATCACCTCCAGATTTAAAATCTTTATTCTTCCTACCAAACTATCCATACCATAACAACCTCCATATATTTTTACTGTTTATAACAAATAGTAACGAAGATATTACTTTGTTACCTCTATATAAAAAATTAAAAGCCGTTATGATACAGTTTTTTCACAAAAATTTTACATAATAAATGTTTAAAGTATTAGTGATTTGATTAAATTAAATTAGCTCTATGTAATAAGCTAATAACCATTTACGTAGATATAAAAATGGTGTGTGCATCTATTGGATACACACACCATTTTTATCATATCTTATTATTTGCATAAGTAACATAGACATATCTCAGCTTTATATTAAATTCCTCTACTGCCCCAAGCCTCCCTTTCTGTATGCTAAAACAAATAAAGCAAATACCACTGCTGCGTTTAGACCAATTACCAAAATGCTTTCAAGGCTTATGGTTTTCTCCCCAATGGCATAAATCAGGTTGTTGATCTGCTGTGAGTAAGTAAATCTTGATACCTTTCTAATACCTTCATTAAACATTGAAATCATGGGCAGAAAGGAGAAGATCATCATCACTGGAACGGTTATGGAGGTTTCAGCCATCTGATTTTTGCTTAAAATGCCTATAAGAGCTCCTATGGCTATGGCAATTAGTATGCCTAAGCTCATTATCCCGAAAAATTCTAAAAAGTCAGTTCCCTTATATCCCCCTACGATTCCAAAGACACTGGCCCCAAGGCTGCATATAAGAAAAATATAGCTGCCAACGCCTATTAGATATTCTGAGGCTTTAACATTGGACATCATAAGCATGGATAGGGTACCTTTTTCCTTCTCTTCTGAAATTATAGCCGCTATACTGATAAGAGGAGACATTCCTATAAACATGGTAGCAAAGAGAGTAGCAAAGTAGCCTTTGGATACACCCTCTATTTCTATGGTATTTTCCATTATCGCTGCTAAGATGGGAAACATGATAAATTGCACGAGAACTGCTTTATTTTTCAGGGTATCTTTTATCTGCTTTTTAAAGATTGCTGATATTTTCCTTGCACTCATATTATTGAAGCCTCCTTCCTGTTAGTTCCATAAATACTGTTTCTAAATTAGGCTCTGTGGAGTGAATAGCTTCTACCAAATCTTCTTTAAAATAATTGCTAATATCCTCAGCTATACTCCTTTCATTTTTTAGGAATATAATGTCACCATTTTTCAAAAATAGCTGCACTTTATTTTTATGGTTATACCTTCTGCATATTTCCTTAGGTTTGCCATATTCCACAATATTTCCTTCATGAAGCAGTGCAATGTTGTCGCAGAGCTTAGCAGCCTCCTCCATATTGTGGGTGGTTAAAAACACCGTGGTCCCTTTACTTTTCTCTTCTAGAATTAGTCTGTGAATTTCTCCTGCTGTTCCAGGATCTAAGCCACTGGTGGGCTCATCTAGAAATAGAACCTTAGGATTATGAATAATTGCTCTAGCAAGAACCAGTCTCTGTCTCATACC
>JAEXZL010000177.1 GCA_023451395.1 Bacillota bacterium
CAGTTATCTTCACTACTGTGAGGGCAGCAATAAACGCCATCAAGAGATGCTCCATTTTCAGTCAACCTACTATTTAAAATTTTCATTTTACTATCAAAGTCTTCTTGCGTAATATAGCCTCTAGAAATATGGCTTTGATTTGTGACTACAATAACCAATACGTCATTCTTATTTAGTTCTTTTATAGCTTCTATAGAAAATGGGTAAAAATCAAAAGTACTAATATCATCTATCCCTTTACCACCTAATGTACCCTGCATGTCTATAAAGGCCGCTCTTTTAGCTTGGTTCATTTTTAAATACCTCATTCAAGAATTTTTTCATATATTCTAACTGTCTATTTTACTATAAAATCTTAATCTTTCTTCTAATGTTCCTGTATGTAGTTCAAAAAGATTATTGTCATAATCATAAAAATAAATAGAGTATCCTTCACCCTTTATTCTAGTCCTAGGTGTTTTCATTTCTAATTCTAAGGCTTCTATTTTCTTTAAATAAATCTCTAAGTCTTCCTCTTTAATTTTAAAGGCAATATGATGATAGGTTCTATTAATAATTTCTTTATTCTCCATAACTGCAATCCACTGATCTCCAATTACAAAAAATCTTTCCTTGGATAGGGAATGAGTTTTATCTCCACTGTAATATACTTCTTTAGCACCAAATAAGTCTTTATACAGCTTAGTAGCTTTACCTAAATCCTTTACTACAAAAGTTATGTGGCTTATTCTCTCTATCATTTATTACTTCCTTTCAAAACAGCCCTAATATGACTTGAAAAGTATGTACTACCACAAAAAAAATTCTTCTAAAAAACAAAAGAAGTATAATTTATTCCCTGCTCCTGCTCTTTTATTAATTTCTTTAGTATTTCTTTAAATTTGCCTTCTTCGTAATATTTATCTCCTCTAGGTACGCAACGTTCTTCAAAAAAGCTTCTATTATAAATTTCAAACTTTAATAGATCGTGTCCATCTTTTTCATTAATAGGGATTATTCTTATATTCATATTATCAATTAGCCCCCTTTTTACATCTATTATATTTACTTAAATATAGCAAAAAAGAGTTAGCAGTAATACTAACTCTTGTAAAATTTTACTATATCAATTTTAGTGTCCAATCCTCACAATTCCAAATTTCCGTAGCCACCTCATTATAAAATTCCGGCTCATGGGATACTAAAAGTATGCTTCCCTTGTATTCCTTCAAAGCTCTCTTAAGCTCTTCTTTGGCTTCAACATCTAAATGGTTTGTAGGCTCGTCAAGGATCAGTATGTTAGTTTCCTTGTTTATAAGTTTGCATAGCCTTACCTTGGCTTGCTCTCCTCCAGATAGAACAACCACCTTGCTTTCTATGTGCTTTGTGGTGAGGCCGCATTTTGCTAAAGCTGCTCTTATTTCATACTGAGTAAAATGAGGGAAGGTCTCCCATACCTCTTCTATACAGGTCTTGTAGTTGGCTTCCTTGATTTCCTGCTCAAAGTAGCCTATTTCCTGGTAGTCTCCCTTTTCTACCTCTCCAGATAGAGGTGCTATCAGACCCATAAGACTCTTTAATAAGGTAGTCTTACCTAGACCGTTAGCCCCTACTAAAGCTATCTTCTGTCCTCTTTCCATAGTGAGATTTAATGGTCTTGTAAGAGGCTCATTATAGCCTATAACAAGATCCTTTGCTTGGAATATAAGCTTTCCAGAGGTTCTTGATTGTTTAAAGTTAAACTCTGGTTTTGGCTTTTCTGGTGCAAGCTCTATTATATCCATTTTATCAAGCTTCTTTTGTCTTGCCTTTGCCATATTGGAGGTGGCTACTCTTGCTTTATTTCTTGCAATGAAGTCTTCAAGCTTGGCTATTTCCTGCTGCTGTCTTTCGTAAGCAGCCTCTAGCTGCTCCTTCTTAGCTTCGTATATCCTTCTGAAGCTTTCATAATCTCCTACATATCTTGTAAGCTTTCTGTGCTCCACATGATATATTAGGTTAACAACGCTATTTAAGAAGGGGATATCATGGGAAATTAAAATAAAGGCGTTTTCATAATTTTGAAGAAATCTCTTAAGCCATTCTATATGCTGCTCATCTAGATAGTTTGTAGGCTCATCTAGAAGAAGTATATCCGGCACCTCTAAAAGAAGCTTAGCAAGGAGAACCTTGGTTCTCTGACCGCCGCTTAAATCCGCCACATCCTTATCAAGACCTATATCCTTAAGGCCTAAGCCTGCTGCTACCTCCTCGACCTTTGCATCAATAACATAGAAGCCATTATGATCAAGCATATCCTGAATAACCCCTATGTCTGCCATCATCCTATCCATTTCCTCTGGAGAGGCATCAGCCATTTTTTCATATAGGCCCATTATCTCTGTTTCTAAATCATAGAGGTATTTAAAGGCATCTCTTAAAACATCTCTAATTGTCATTCCTCTTTGAAGCTCAGCATGCTGGTCCATATAGCCAACTCTCACACGGCTGCTCCATTCCACTATTCCTTCATCTGGTGCAAGCTTTCCAGTGATTATGTTCATGAAGGTGGATTTACCTTCCCCATTAGCTCCTATAAGAGCCACGTGCTCACCTTTTAGTAGTCTAAAGGACACATCCTCTAATATTGCTCTATCTCCAAAACCATGGTTTACATTTTTTACATTTAAAATGCTCATTTATTTCTCTCCTTAAAGAATCTTTATATATAAATTCTGCTAGTTCCTAATTTATCTATGTTCACCATGATATTTTAATTTATCGAAGTGCTACTGTCAATTAAAATACATAAGACCACAAGCCTATAAAAGACAACTGTTTAATTATAAAAAAGTAAAGGGCTCTGAGTCCTTAATCCTTCACTCAGAGCCTTGAATATCTTATTTCATAAGAGGTGCTACCATTATAAATACAAAGAATATTACTAAGGTGACAAAAGGCAGGTTTATTGGATTTTCGCCTCTCCCATATCTATGAACTTCCTCTTCATTAATTCCTTCTATTATATTTTCATCTAATGTATAATTATTCCTTGATAATTTTCTTAATAAGTTTAATATAATCATGGTAAAGATCACTGCAAAAATGCCTAGAATAATTAAATTCATAAGAGTCATTCCTATAGAAGCATCTGCAAGTAGCAGCTCTCTTCTCCCTGAGCCATCTGCTGCTACACCTGAAGTTATTTTACTTAGGGTAACCTGAAAGCCATTAAAGACAAAATGTGCTAGAATACTTGAATATATGCTGCCGGTTATTCTTACCAGGTAGGCAAAAAGCATACCTAAAGCTATAGTATATAAAAGCTGCTGAGGATTTAAATGCAGAATTCCAAAGATAACTCCAGTAAATAGTCCTGCTATTGCAATTGAATTTTTCTTATATCCACTTAATACTATTCCCCTTATGGCAAGCTCTTCAAAAACTGCCGGTACCAGTGCTAGAATCAAAAGAAGCTCAATATAAGAATAGCCTGATATAGCATTAAAAAGTACAGTCACCTCATTTTCAAAGAAAAGACTAGTACTATAGGAAAGAAACCAAGCTATGGGTTGAGCAAGTATAGCAATTATTGTAACAGTAAAACCATCTCTGAAGGAAAGGGGACGAAGCTTCAGAACATCTTTAATGTTTTCTTTTGTTATTGCAAAATAAAGCAGTGTTGGGACAAATAAAAATAATACCTGGGTAATTACTAAAAATAACTTTAAATCTGACACATATTTAGCTATTATTGAGGATAAAAAACTCCCTCCTATAAACTGTATAATAATAAGTACTAATGCAAATAAATTTGCCTTGTAGGTTCCTTTCATTGTTTTAACCGCCCTTATATCATAATTTAACATTAAATAAACTTACATAGCTTTAATTATAGCCTATAATTATTAAGAATTTTTAGCGATTATGTATAAAATTAGATAATTAATATTTCTACCTTATAATTTGGTAATTAATATTTCTACCTATGAATTTAAAAGAGAGATGCCTATTTTTGCATCTCTCTAAATTTAACACTTTAATTATCTCTTTACATACCTCAAAATCACCGCCCCCTTATCTACGATGTTTTCCACTAGCTTAAGCCTGATAGTAGGATTATCCTTAAGAAAAAGGGGGATTCCCTTACCTAATATTATTGGTATAATACCAATAATATATTCATCAATGATATCAGCCTTTAAAAAACTGTCTATCATTTTTCCTCCACCAAAAAGATATATGTCTTTTCCTTCCTTTTCTTTTTCTTCTAATATAGTCTTATATATATCACCACTGATGAAATGAATGTTATCGTAATCCTCATTAGCTTTAGTGGTAGCTACATATACTTTTTTGTTTGTAAATTCCTTGTGCATACCGAGATCATAACAGCTTTTTCCCATAACTACTGTATCTACCCTATCAAGGAAGCCTTTAAAGTCGTAAGTCTTTTCGTTCTGGAAGTTATCTTTTGCTCCACTGTCCTCCATTATCCATTGATAGCTGTCATCCTCAGAGGCAATATAGCCATCAAGACTCATGGCAAGGTTTAGGATTATTCTTCTTTTCATACATTTCCCTCCCTAATTATTAAAGGTCATGGTGCAGAATCATTAAATAGTATGGTGCATATTTTAACCAATTTATCATGATATAATCATATATATTTAATTATAGTCTATGGTTATTAAGATTTTTTGGCGATTATGTATATAATTAGATAACTTGGTTATACTCTAATATATATTACTTATGCCTCTCCCCCATTTTAATAATATTAAAAATCCCTTCTATGGTTATTCCACAGCAGGGATTTTTTTTATTTAAGCTTTATAAGCTCTCTTCTTAGCCAATCTAATAGAGTATTAGTTGCTCTTTGTCTTATTTTATTTCTATCTCCAGTAAAATGATATTCATGAACCTTTGTATTGCCTTTTATAGTTATTGCAGCATAAACAAGACCGATAGGCTTATCCTCTCCGCCAGTACCAGGGCCAGCAAGTCCTGTGGTAGATATACCTATGTCCGCCCCTGTTTCTCTAGCTATACCTTCTGCCATTTCTATTGCTGTTTCCTTGCTGACAGCAGAATATTTGTCTAGGGTTTCCTCTTTAACTCCTAACCTTCTTATCTTGGAAGCATTAGAGTAGGTAACTGCTCCCTCTAAAAATACATTGGCTATGCCCGGATAGTTGACCAGCCTAGAAGAAACCATTCCTCCGGTACAGGATTCTGCTGCTGCTATGGTAAGCTCCTTTTTCATCAAGAGCTCAGCCACAACCTTCTCTAGAGTGACATCTCCCTGTCCATAGACATTATCTCCAAGAATATTAATAATCTCCTTTTCCACAGGGGCAATAAGCTTTATAGCCTCCTCCTGATTTTCTGCCTTAGCTGTCAATCTAAAAACCATCTCTCCATCTTTAGCATAGGGAGCTATAGTTGGATTTGTCTGGTTATCTAATATATCCTTTATAAGCTCCGCAGCTGCACTCTCTCCAAGACCAGCCACTCTTAATACCCTTGAATATAATGTAGAGTTTGTAAACTTCTTAAGATAAGGTACTACTGATTCCAAAAACATTGGTTTCATTTCCTTTGGAGGTCCTGGAAGTACTATTATGGTTTTATCATTGTCACCCTTTATTATAGCTCCTGGTGCCGTTCCGTTATGATTTTCTAAGATTATTGCATCCTTTGGGAAAAAGGCTTGCTTTTTATTATTTTCTCCCGGTTCTCTTCCAAGACTTTTAAAATAATTTTCAATGAAATCCCAGGAGGTTTCATGAAATATAAGCTCTTGATTAAAGAATTTTGCAGCAGTTTCCTTTGTCATATCATCTTCAGTGGGTCCTAGCCCTCCGGTGGTTATAACTAAATCGCAGCGATCTAAAGCATCCTTAAAAGCCTGAAGAAGTCTCTCCTCGTTATCTCCTACAACAGTTTGCCTATAAACACTTATTCCTAATGCTGCCAGTTCCCTAGAAAGATATTGAGCATTTGTGTTTATAATATCTCCTAATAGAATTTCCGTTCCTACAGCTATTATTTCTATGTTCATTCTCATACACCATCCTCTAGATGTTCATATATTAAATAAGATAATTATAGCATAGCAACCAAAAGCTGCCCACTGCCTCTCTAGCACAGCTAGCATATGGCAGTGGGCAGATATGTTAAAAACCCTCTATTTGTAATCACTTACAGCATTAATCAACTTTTAATAGTAATATTATTAATTAGTACTGCAAGGATAGAGAGGTTTCTGGCAAGGTTATACATCATTGGGTTCACCAGACTGCTTTTTATTATTCCTGGTTTTATTTTTTCCTTCCTCATTGGTAATTGCTGTTCCCCAATTTGATTTGAGTTTTCTTGCCAATTTGTTATCTACTTGGCTGTCTTTAGTCATATGTATCTCACTCCCGTAGAATTTTTTCTGTCCTTATAATTATATTAAGGGTATTATAGAATATTCCTTACTAAGCTTTAGATTTATCTGTTTTTATTCTGTATTTCTGGTACAGGTTTAACATCATTTTTCTTTGTTTCTTCTCTATTTCTGCTCTCCCATGAGCTTCTTTGGTGTCTTTTAGCCATATTTAAGCCTCCTAATATTATAGTTATGCTTCATACTAATATTTTCTCTAGAGATAAGCTTAATATACTGTATTTCCAGTGGTGTAAATGGTTATATAAGCCTTTACTGCATAGGATAACAAGCTATATTTTTTCATTAAAAGCTAAAACTAATATCAGAACCCTAAAAGGAGTGAGCTTATGAAAAAGCACGAACGACAAATAGATAATGAAGAATTTCTAAAAAATGGAGAAAAAACACAAAATCAATGGTCAAAGAATCATTTAAATACCAGCATACAAAAGCCTGCTTTAAATGAAAGTGGAAAGAAATATAAAAGAGAGGGCTATTATTAATAAAAAAATCCTCCAGATTTGGTCTGGAGGATTTGTATCCTTTATTATATAATTCATTACTAATTAGACTCAGAAATAGCTAAAGCAACAGCTCCTATTACTCCAGCCTTAGTACCTAAGGCTGCTGGAAGTATTTTGCAGTGTTCTGCCATGGTCTTGAAGTTTCTAACCTTAACTACCTCAGAAACCTTAGAAAAAACAATGTCTCCTCCTTGTGCAACGCCTCCGCCTATGATAACCATATCTGGATCAAAGCTTGTTATTACATTTGCTATAGTAATTCCTAAATAATTTAAGCAGCTATCTAAAATTCCCTGGGAAACCTTGTCCCCTTTTGAAGCCTCCACAAAAACCTCGTAGGAGGTTACCTGATCATAGTTCTTCAGAGAAGTTTCAACCTTGCTCTCTACAGCTTCCTTAGCTCTCTTGCCAATTGCTGTTCCCGAAGCCACTGCCTCTGCACAGCCAATATTTCCGCAGTTGCATCTTGGGCCATCAGGTACTATGGTCATATGCCCTATTTCCAAAGCATTATTTGTACTTCCTCTATAGATTTTTCCATTTAATATTGCCCCCCCGCCAATACCGGTGCTTACAGTTACATAAACCATATTATTGCAGCCCCTGCCAGCACCTAATAGGTATTCACCTATGGCAGCCACATTAGCATCATTGTCTAAAAACACAGGAATATTGAATTTTTCTTTTATGGGATCTACTATATTAAAGTTCTTAAAGGGAAGATTTGGAGTTGTTATTATAACTCCCTTTTCTGCATCTAAAGGCCCCGGTGAGCCTATTCCTATAGCTTTAATTTCTTTAGAAGGAATATTCCCCTCCTTCATAACCCTTTCAATAGCTTCAATCATTCTCGAGAGAACAGCTCCCTCTCCCTCCTGGGCTAAGGTTTTCATATTTACCTCAGCGATTATATTACCTAATATATCTGCCAAGGCACAGCTTATTTTAGTTCCTCCTAGGTCCAAACCGATTACATAATCTTTCATACTCATCACCTCAGGAATTTATTTGATTATACTTGTCCAAAATAATTTTAAATAAAAACCCCTGCATTGCAGAAGTTTAATATGTATATGCGTTCTTAAAATATATTATTACCTTATAATTATATCAACAACTATTTAGATTTAAAAGCGTGAATGTAATATTTTCCATCAGCTCCCTGCCCCTGTTCAACTATGCTAAAGGCTTTATCATAAAGAAATGAACATATCATGGAAATATTATCTTCTGTAACGTCACTTAAATAGATAGAAAACTTATCATTGGTATCTACAACATTTATATAATCATAGATGTTGCTGTAATCACTAAGACCTATAACCCCGGTAACCTCCATAGTGTAATGGGACATTAATTACTCACTCCTAACTATTATGCTGCCGTCTTTATAAACTTTCATTTAATGATATTATCTCCAAAATTCCCTTTCTTTATCCTAATTAAAATAAAAAATGAGGGCAGAGATAACTCCGCCCAATTATTT
>JAEXZL010000204.1 GCA_023451395.1 Bacillota bacterium
ATATTGATGTTAAGCAGTATAAGAAACTTATTAAGGAATATCTCCAAGAGGTTTTAAACTATATGTATTCTGTAAAAAAGGATATAAGCTTCTGGCAAACTCAATATTTTCTCACAGTAGAAACTATAGACAAAAAGCTTCAGGAGCTTACGGAGCTTCTTTTAGGAGAAGAAAAGGAAAATTTAAATATAGCCTCTACGATTGACGAAATCCAAGGGTTAATAATAGATATTTATAAATAAAAAAGCATGTATTTACTATTTATTAGTAAATACATGCTTTTATTTCTTAATCAAAAGTTACTCATTTCCTAGATGCAGAAGTACTATTAAAATGGAGACTTTCTATTTAAAGCTTTCATAGCTAGCATCGGAAGGCATTCGCCAATCACCTCTAGGGGATAAGCTAACCGTACCTACCTTAGGTCCATCAGGTAGAGCTGAGCGCTTAAATTGCTGGGTGAAGAAACGCCTTATAAATATGCTATACCATTTCGCTATAACTTCTCTGCTATAATCTGATTTAAAGGCAGTCTCTGCAAGAAAAAGTATTTTTTCTTTTGTATAGCCAAATCTTATCATATAATAAAGGAAAAAATCATGAAGTTCATAGGGTCCAATAATATCTTCAGTCTTTTGGACGATATCACCTTTTTCACCCTTAGGTAGAAGCTCGGGACTTACTGGTGTATAGAGGATATCCATTAGTATTTTACCTACTTCACTGTCTACTTTATATTCTGCAGCATACTCCACTAAATATCTAATTAGTGTCTTTGGTACAGAGCAATTAACTGAATACATGGACATATGGTCTCCATTATAAGTGCACCAACCAAGGGCAAGCTCCGATAAATCTCCAGTACCAATAAGTATAGCACCTTCCTTATTAGCATAATCCATAAGTATTTGTGTTCTTTCTCTTGCTTGAACATTTTCGTAAGTAACATCGTGAATAGAAGGATCATGGCCTATATCCTTAAAATGTTGAAGACAGGCATCTACAATATTAATTTCTTTTAAAGTAGTGCCAAGCTTATTACAGAGATTAATAGCATTATTATAAGTTCTATCTGTAGTGCCGAAACCAGGCATAGTAATTGTAATTATATTTTTTAGAGGTAGCTTTAAAAGATCATAGGTTTTAACTGCTACTATAAGAGCTAAGGTAGAATCTAAGCCTCCGGAAATGCCAAGAACCACCTTTGTTGATCCTGTATGCTCTAGGCGCTTTGCTAAAGCAGAGGCTTGTATATCAAGAATTTCCTCACAGCGATCCCGTCTCTCATCTCCTTCTCTTGGTACAAAGGGATGTTTCTCTACTATTCTATCGAAAGTTCCAAAATTACTGCTTTTGAAAGAGAAACCAATAAGCTCTAGAGGATTTTTATAGATAGCTATATTATCCCTAAAGCTGAGATTCTTAATTCTTTCAGCCTTTAGCCTATCTAAATCTATTATTGCCGTTAGAATTTCCTCTTCCCTTTGAAATCTTTCGTTCTCAGATAGTATAGAACCATTCTCACCTATTAGTAAATGCCCACTAAAAAGAAGATCTGTTGAAGATTCATAGACTCCGCTAGAGGAATAAACGTATGAACACAAAGCTCTGGCACTTTGGGAGGAGACAAGGCTCTTTCTGTAGCTGCTTTTACTTACTAATTCATTTGAAGCGGATAAATTACCTACTATGTTAGCACCCATCAAAGCCAAGTATGAGCTAGGGGGAATGGTTACCCATAAATCTTCACATATCTCAAAGGCAAATTGAGCTTCTCCACTCTTGAAGATAAGATTTGTCCCAAAAGGAACGGATTTTTGGAAGGACAGATCTATCTTTTCTGAATAAAGGCTTTTTGCTGGAGTAAACCATCTCTTCTCATAAAACTCGCTATAATTTGGTATATGTATTTTTGGAACTATTCCTAATAGGGAACCATCATATATTATAAAAGCACAATTGTATAGTGCATAGTTATATTGAAAGGGGGCTCCTACTGCCAAAAGGATATCCTTTCCATGACTAAAGCTTGTTAGATCTTCCATGGCTTCCATGGTTTTATCTATCAGTTGGTTTTGAAGAAATAAGTCACCGCAGCTATAGGAGGTAACAGCAAGTTCTGGGAAAACAAGAAGCTTTGCTTTTTCTCTTAAGGCTTTTTCTATGCAGCTTTTTATGCTAGATACATTAAAATCAATATCAGCAACCTTTGTTATAGGACAGGCTGCAGCTACTTTTATAAAGTTCATTCTATCACCTCGACAATAATTTAAAAGTTTTTGCATATTATTATTAAAACATAAATAAAAAAGTAATTAAATAAATAATCTGTAAGTTTATTAATATAACTTATTTTTTGGTATAAATCATTTGGAAAGGGATATAATATTAAATGCCTTTAGGCTTCGTAGGTTTTTTATTAACTTGCTGCAGTTTCTGCAGCTTTTTTTATTGCCCTCAATTTCTTGGTTTATTATAATAATGTACCCTTTTTATTAATAATTAATGAAAGGATTTTGCAGATATTAGTTAAGAAATTAACATTTGATTTTGTGTTATTAACCCTTTAATGCTGATTATTTGGTGAGAAATAGAACTGTAAATAATTTATATTTAATAAATTATAATTAACATTGTTAAAAAATATGTAATATGTTGTAAAAAATCTAGCCTTATGTTAATATTAACAGGTAAAAAGGTTGTACATAACTCATAACCTTAAGGAGGTTTTCATTCAAATGGAGCTGTTTAAAGGAAAGAAATTAACTGCAATCCAACCGCTGGAATCATTAGAGGTTTTGGAGATAAAGCCTGATAAGGAAGTCCTATATAATCTTCTTTTGGGGCATGGAAACGTTTGCAAACCGCTTGTTAAGCCTGGGGATATTATTTTAGTGAACCAACCTATTGCAGAGGCTGGCGGAGCAGAGAAAAAATATATCTATAGTAGCATATCAGGAAAGGTTGTAAAACTTATTGATAGCTATGGAGTAGGTAGTAAGAAATATCCTTCTCTCCTCGTGGAAAATGATGGAGAGTATAGAGTTTATGAGGATAAAAATCAGGCTAAAAAAGACTCTCTAAATCTAGTACAAGGACTTGAAAAATATCAACTTGTGGATAGTTCCTTTAGAGAGATTTACAAAAAGTATTCAGTAAATAATGCTGAAAAGGTAACGAATATTATATTTAATGGAACTAGCTTTGATAGTGATTCTTTAATTACACCTTATTTACTAAAACACAAAACTATGGAAATAATGGAAGCTGTCAACATAATTAAAAGCACCTTTGTTAATGCCTCTATTTTTTTTGTGTTCAATAAGAAGGATAACTATGATTTTAATGAGTTAGAGAAAAAATGTACTTTTGTTCATTTTAAGCTAATTGATCAAAACTATGGAAGTACAATGGAAAAAGTGCTCTTAAATAAAGAATTTAATTTAAATGAAAAAGACATAACCATAGTTGATGATTTTAAAAGTCTTCTATATATCCATAATGCTGTAGTTAGGGATGAACCTGTAACTGAGGAAATAATTGCCTTTGGTGAGGGGAATAAAAAATATAGACTAATTAAGATAAAGACTGGAACTAAGATTAAAGATATTTGGGAAAGCCTTAATTGCCAGGAAGAAAATATAGATAAGATTGTTGTAAATGGTATTCTAGCAGGAGAAGCTGTTATTAATGGTGAAGTAAGCTTAATGCAGGGGACTTCAAGCCTTGACTTGATAGGGAAGATAAAAAATAGTGAAGAAAGAGCCTGCATAAGATGCGGACTTTGCAGAAAAGTATGTCCTGTAAATCTTTATCCTATGGAGCTTATTAGATATTCTGGAAAAAATAACTCAGAGGATTTTCTTAAACTTGGAGGTAAAGCCTGTATAGAATGTGGTATATGTACCTACAGCTGTCCTTCAAAAATCAATATAACTCAAAAAATAGCTTTAGCAAAAAGCTATATTCAAGCTAAATAGTAATTTAGGGGGACAGAAAATGGAAAATAAATTATTTAAGGTTTCGTCCTTTCCTCATGTGAAAGCTTGGGGAAGT
>JAEXZL010000210.1 GCA_023451395.1 Bacillota bacterium
AAATAATTAGGGCTTGGCTGAGTTTTTTTCGGCACTTCTCCCTCTCTCATTCCCTGATAAAAATCCTCATGCTTTAGACTGATTCCAAAGTCGTCTTTATATTCCTGATTTTTAAATCTGCAAGTAAGGCTTACGAAGGGTATACTAGTACTGTCAATATATTCCCTTGGTAAATCACAGCATGAATCTGTCATTATAATGTAGTCTTTCATCATATCTCCCCCATAGCTATTATACCTTATTATTTCATAAAACCTCATAAATTTACAGCCCTTTTTAAAACATTTACATCTTTAATATTTTTCTCTTTTCTCTGGTGCCTGGCACCAGAGAAAAGAGGCTTTATTCTTTTATAAATCTGCAGGATATTGAAGACCTATCTGCCTTCTGATTTCATCCATTATTTCTAGGGATAATATGGTCTTTTCATGGCTGTTTAAGGAGGATTCTAGCTTACCCTCTTGGACAAGACTTACAAACTCCTTAATTTCATAATACATATTCTCATGTTCATGCTTTCTTGAAAGTATTTCTTCTTTACCGTTTCTGTATTTTATGCTTACATCTTTAAAATCGTAAACCTCTGATGCAGTAAGGGTACCCTCTTCCCCTTGAATTTCTACAGGAAGACGAGAATCACTAATTTTTGAATAAATTATAGTCACATCCATGCCATCATATTTTAAGATAGCCGTACCTTGTCCATCAACTCCAGACTCTAGCATTACAGAGGTAGCTATTACCTCCTGAGGCTTTCCCAAAAGGGCTACTACAGGGTGTACGCAGTATACACCTATATCCATAAGAGCTCCGTTGGAAAGCTCTTTTTTGAAGGCATTTAACACTACCCCATTCTTATAGCTGTCATATCTAGAGGAGTACTGACATTTACTCATAAATACCTTTCTTATTTTACCTAGCTTGTACAGGTTAGCCTTCAAGGCTAAAAAATTAGGAACTACAGTATTCCTCATGGCTTCCATAATAAGCACGTTATTTTCTCTGGCTGTTTCTATCATCTCTCTAGCTTCTCTTGCATTTGAAGCAAAGGCCTTTTCACAGAGCACATGCTTCTTATTTTTTAAGAATAGGAGGGCTTGGCTACAGTGAAAGGAATTAGGAGATGCAATATATATAGCATCAATAAGAGGACTCTTAGAAAGTTCTTCTAAATCCGTAAATACATTAGTTACTCCATAGGCTGAGGCAAAATCCTTGGCTGTTTCTTCCTTCCTTGAATATACAGCTGTAAGTTCAAATCCATCTACAGCCATAGCAGCTTCAACAAAATTGTGACTTATCTTATTTGTTCCTATTACTCCAAATCTTACTTTTGTATCCATTTTAAAGACCTCCATATAAATTATTTCTTATCTTCTACAATTTTTATAGTTCCTATGCCGCTTTTCATCACAAGCTTTCTAAGGGGTGGATAATACATGAAGGGGCACTTAAGAAGCTTCAAAAACACCTTTAGTCTTAGCTTAAAGGTTGCAGCCTTATAGCTTTTATTAGGATTATTGCAGCGGGAATTTAGGACACTGCTGAGATAATACCCGCTATTTATTGCACTGCTTATCCCTTCCAGGGAGCTTGGACTAATAAACCCTGCTGCTTCACCAATAAGGAATAAGTTATCCTCTCCACAGCAGAAGTCCATCCAAGAGGAGGGTCTAAAAACCAAACATGCCTCTGTTTTTATTGGTTCTCCAAAATGAAAACCATAAGTCTTCAAAACTTCCTTCTGCCTTTCAAACCTCTGCCGGCAATCCTTTGAAGGATAGGCTCCTCCAAAAATAAAATAACCATCTTTAGATATGGACCAGGAATAGCAATCAGTTGCCTTTTCATCAAAGATGCAGGAATAAAAGGGATTGCTGTGATCCTCCTTAAACCATTGCTGTATGGATACATAGCTTCTAATAGTTTTATCGGAGTAAAAGCTTCTTCTTACTATAGATGATGCTCCATCAGCCCCAACTAGCATTTTTGCCTCAAAGGTCTTCTTTTCTCCCTTTTCTATATAGCTTATTTTAAATCCTTCAGAGCTTTTATCAATTTTTTGACATATACTGTTATTGTGTATCTCTACATTATCTGGTATTAAGCTCTTTAACCAGCAGTCAAAGCGATGGCGATGGAGGTTAATATACAGCCTTTGATAATTACGTTCTTTACCGGTAGTTACATCTATGGTTTTTACAGAAAAAATCTGAGGATCTACCAATACTTCCTTGGGGAGGTTCAAGTTAAATCTTGCTAATGCCTTTTGTGCATCTGGAGCAAGAAGTCCTCCGCAGGGTTTCATAAAGCCTTCCTCTGAAGATTCTTCCTTTCTATCTATTGCTATGATCTTAAAACTCTTATTAAGTAATCTGGCTAAGGTTGCCCCTCCTGGACCAAGGCCTATAATTGCAATATCATACATCCCTCTTCCATACCTTTCCACAGAATCTAATTTACAAAAAATATATTATGTTTTTAATTTTAAGTTAACTGTTACTATAATTATACTATATTTATCTAGAAAATTTACCGTAAAAATAAAAGGCACAAAGCTAAAAGGAAGAGCCTGAAATAAAAAACTATAAGGTTTATAGAAAACCCCTTATAGCTTTTCTCTCCAGAGAGGCATGGTCATGCACCTTGGTCCTCCTCCTCCTCTTGGAAGCTCATATGCCTCTAGCTCGATTACCTCTACGCCACTCTTTCGCAAAGCTCTATTTGTACCGTGGTTTCTTTCATAGGTTATTACCTTTCCTGGGGATATGCAGAGAGAATTTGCTCCAGAAAATTTCTGTTCTCTAGCAGCAGTGATAACATCCTCTCCTCCGCAGTAAATAAGGCTTATGGCCGGCAGTGAAAGCTGCTTTTTTAAAGCTTCCTCCAGAGGATATTCCAAGGCTCTTGCCTTAAGACTACCCTGAGCACTCCTTTCAAGGATGTAGAGATTTATGTTGTTTTTCAAGTCTCCATAAAACAAAAATTTATCATAATCTACCATGGTAAAAATCATATCAAGGTGAATAAATCTTTTGCTTTTGGGAATATCAAAAACCAACACCTTTTCAAAGCCCTCTTCAGAATATAATATATTTGAAGCCAATGCTTCTACGGCCTCTGCCTCAGTTCTTTCGCTAAGACCTATGGCAACTACCTTTGAAGAAAGAACCAAAATGTCCCCTCCTTCTACAGTCCTAAGTTCCCCCTTGCTATACCAGGTTTTTACCTCCTTAAGGGAAGGATGATACTTGAAGATATATTTAGAAAATATTGTTTCCTTTTCCCTTTCTCCTTTTGACATAATATTGAGAGATACACCACTACCTATGGAAGAAAACAAATCTCTCTGAAAAAAAAGATTGGGAATTGGAGTCAAATAATAAGGATATTTATCTTTAACTATATTAGTAAGAAGCTCCTGAGGATTTGCAGTTTTAGGAAAGAAGCCTCTGCCCCTTTTATTAAAGCTTTCTTTAGCCATACCTTCTACAGAAACCTTCAGAAGCTCTGAAAGACTAAGGCTTTCTAAGTAGGCTTCTAAAGCCTCCCTAACAGGAGTATATACTATCTTCTCCTCTTTGATATATTCCTTAATAAATTCCTTCCTTGATTCCTCTGATTTTAAGGACTCTTCCGCTAAATCCTGAAGATATACAACCTCCACTCCCTCTCCCTTTAAAAGCCCCTGAAATTCTTTATGCTCTCTTAAAGCTTGCTCAAGTAATAATGCTTCATTAAAAAGATCCTTTCTAAGGTTATCTTGAAGGATGCTTTCAACCTCTTTTCCAGGAGGATGCATTAGCACAGTTTTTAATTTTCCTATTTCACTATAAACAGAAATTCCTTTATTATAACCCATAGCAAAAGCTCCCTTCTAGCAACGTATCTTTCAACTAGCAAATAAATGAATACTCTTTAGTTTTTTCCTAAAACTCAATAGATATTCTAACCTTTTCATAAATTCATTTAAAAGCTTATCATTAAATATAAGCAAAAAGAGCTGCTCTCATGAAGAAAAACAGCTCCCTGTGATACAGCCCTAAAACTCAAGTATTTATAAAAATTATCTTATAAGATAAAAATACACCAAAACTACAAGCCCTACAATAATTCTATAATAACCAAAGATTTTAAAATCATGAGCTTTTATATAATCCATAAGAAACTTTATTATAACAACGGATACTATAAAGGCTGTGAGTGAACCTACTGCGAGAACAATCCATTCAACCTGTGTAAAAGCAGTTCCAAGCTTCAGCATTTTATACCCGCTAGCTCCTATCATTATAGGTAAGGCTAGAAAAAAAGAAAATTCCGCAGCAATAAACCGTGATGTTCCTAAAAGCACCGCTCCTATTATTGTAGCCCCAGAACGACTTGTCCCAGGCACAAGAGCAAGCATCTGAAATAAACCTATAAGAAAGGCCTTTCCATAATTCAAATCCTTAAAGCTGGTTATAGCTACTCCCTTTATTTTTCTGCTTTCCAGAATTATAAAAATCATACCGTATATAATGAGCATGGATGCTACTGTAATAGGATTATATAAAAGCCCTTCAATTTTATCCTCAAAAAGAAAGCCCACTATTGCTGCAGGAACTGTAGCCACAATTATTTTCAGCCATAGCTCAAGGATTTCTCTTTTTTCATAAAAAGTTTTTCTAGTATCTATGGGATTTAGCTTATTAAAATACAATACTATCACAGCAAAAATCGAACCGAGCTGTACTACCACTCTGAAGGCACTAACAAAGACCTCAGATAACTGAAAACTCATTAAATCCTCCACTATTACGAGATGACCTGTACTACTAATTGGTAGCCATTCAGTTATCCCTTGTATTATGCCCAATATAATTCCCTTTAATATTTCAGTTAACTCCATTTCTATTCTCCTAAAAATTTATATCCTCTTTTACAAGTATTAATATGATCAGGAAATTATATCTTCTTAAAAAAGAATAACTCATATTTTAGGAATATTATTTTCTAAAATATGAGTTATTCTAAGTAAGCTTTCTTGGCACAGTAATTTTAAATACCGTTCTGTTTTGATAGCTTTCTGCGGAAATCCTTCCACACACACTATCTAGTAGCTCCTTTACTATACTAAGACCTAGGCCTCTATCCCCAGAGCTATTTTCCTTTGTGCTATAACCAAGATTAAATATTTTCTTCATAGCTCCCTCTTCTATTTGAGGACCATTATTTTCAACCTCAACAATCAAGCTTTTATTACCATTGTAGCTTTTATACTTTATGTAAGGACTCTCACAATCTTTAAGCGCCTCTATGGAATTCTTAATAATATTGGATATCACCTTGTAAAGCTCATCCTCTGTAAGCGAAAGATCCTCGTAATCTCCATTATCAGCTATTATCACATCTATACCTCTATCCTTTAAAGGTGACAACAGAAGATTTACCATGGGTGTTGAATGAAGGTCAAGCTCTATGGAAGTATCTACAGCCTCGTATCTCTTTATTATATTTTTTAGCATATTTCCAAGATTATCATATTTCTTCATCTGATAAAGACCATATAAACCACTGATTTCGCTGCCATAATCATGCTTAAGCTTCTTAAGTTCAATTATTTTGCCCTTAAGCTCTTTATTAAGCAGCTCTGTTTCTCTGGCACCTTCCCTTGCTCCAGCGATATAAAGAAGAGAGCTAATAACAAGCATAAGGGAGGTCCCATAAAAAAAGCTGTCTAGGGAAAATACCATTTCAGAAACAATCCAATAGGCTTCGAAGGAGTTAACAGCTATAAATATATAACAAATTATAATAATGATTTTAGGGGGAGCTTTCAATTCCTTAACAAGGCTTATACCTGCATAAATACGTCTTCTATTAATATATACTAAAAAATAAATTATCCATATGGGAATGAACATAAAAACTACTATGCTTAAATCTCTAGATATATTAAGCTCCAAAACCTTAACATAATTATAAATAAGGGAAAGCATCCTAATTAATACAAAATGCACTACATAATTAATTCCAAAGACTAAAAGAGCATCCTTAAAGCATTTTTTATATAATAAAACAAAAATCAACAGTGCTGACATCACCATAAAGAGCTGATTATAAATAGTGACTATCCCATATACAAAAAGCAGCGAATTAACGACAAACAGTATTGTTGCGCTGCACAATTTCTTATAAGATAGCTTAAACTCTTCCTTTATCATTGAGTTACAAAACCACAAAAAAACAAAGGACTGAAATATCAAGGTTATAATCCTAAACGTTATTAACAATTTTTTACCTCATTTCTTTTTAAGCTTTTTTGTCGTAATATAGATATTTTTACCACTATTATATGATTATATAATAATTGCTACAATTTTCATAGTAAAAATATAAATAAATAGAAGAAAAATGGAAAACAGTTATTCTGTTAACAAGAATAACTGTTGCATTTTGTTAGTTTTATTCTTTTTCTTCTAGTATCTCAGTAAAAGCCTCTTCTATATAGCTATCCATCTTAAGTTCCTTCTGAACCTTTTCTTTCCAAAGATTATTTTCTAGAAGAGATGAAGCTGAGGTTCCATACCATTTTTCTAGATTTGCTCTAGAGAAGGTATAGCTTAAATCTTGAAAGTTAAAGGTTATAAGCTGTAGGTTTTCTATAAGGGCGAAATTTGCAGTAGCATTATATATCAGTGAGCTCTTGAGATATCTAGTCTCAATTTCATCAGTGCTTGCCTCATAATGAATAATGAATTCAAGATCCTCTCCATTTATTTCATTTGTTCTCTTAATTTCTGAAAGAGGCAGATTATAGTTTAAGTTAGATATATTACCACCATTGCCCATATATTTATTTTTATATTTTTCTACAATTTCAATATGATGACTTTCAGGTTTTTTATTTTCTAAAGCATATTGCTCCTCTTTTCCCTTTAGAAAAGGCTTAATATAGAATTCTGTGGAAACCATGCCTATAAGACCTAAAACTAAAAGTATAGCTATTATTATTCCTCTCTTCTTCATAACTTCTTCACCTCATAATTATCTGAAAGCTTTATAAGTTTAGTTATATAAATGGGTATTACTATAGAAAGAAATGGTATAAAGAAGCTAATTGTAAGCATTAAAAATTCATAGGGACCATCTATGGTAAGGGGTCTTGAAAACCATATATTGCTGGCAAAGCGTACCCCAAAATTAAAAGCTGTAACTACAAATATAAAGAATCCCCAGAGTATCCAGCTGTATTTTCTAATTTTCAAAGCTCTTATCATATCAATGGAGGCTTCCTCCTTATAGTATTCCTCTGGCTTTTTCCTATAAAGAACCAAGCTTATAAGCCCTAAAACAATTAAAGCTAAAGTTAAAGCTACATTTATAATCATTAAGGAATAGCTAAGTCTTAAAGGAAGTGTTATTATCCATAAAATTACCGTATATAGAATTGCCACCTGGAGAGCTTCCCTTTTATAGGCATTTATATATACCCTTTTGCTGCCTTTAATAAATTCATCTATACTGCCTAAATCGTTAATGGCTTTAGCAAAAGCCATTTCATAGCTTATTCCTTCTGCCATAGAATCTTCTATTCTTGCGTCCAAATTACTTTTTATCTCTTCTTTAAGCTCTAAAATTTCCTGGGTTTTACCATACTTTTTAAATAGCCCTTTTATATAAGCATCTACTTCCTTCATTTTTTAACCTCCTGCCTTATCTACTCCTTAATTTCTATCAATATATCAATTAAATCTCGAGCGTTTTTCCAAGCCTTGTAGTTTTTTCTATAAAGATTTCTGCCTTCTTCTGTTATCTTATAGTACTTTCTTCTTCCACCTTGGGTCTCATTTCCCCAATAGGATTCAATCATCCCTTGACCTTCCAAGCGCTTAAGGCTTGAATAAAGGGTTGGCTCCTTTAACTCATATAATCCTCCAGAGTCTTCCTTTATTGTCTTAATTATTTCATAGCCATAATTATCCTTATAAAACAATACTTTAAGTATTATTGTATCTATGTTTCCTCGAATTAAATCTCCACTTATACTTTCCAGCATATATCTAATCACCTCATAATTACAATATATATCACATTACTATGTCTGTCAATGTACTATGATACAAATATATATCTTTTTCTTAAGACTATTCTAATAATTCTTTAAATAAGCCAGGATACTTATATAAATCTACAGCAAACTTTTATATAATAAAATTATAATTATCATACTAATATCAATCTATTGGTACGGGTTTTACTATTAATCACAGTAATTTATCTAATATGGAAGGAGAGATAATATGCAGCAGTTTTTGATTAAACCAAATATTTTAAAATTTTCAAGTTGCACTGAATTTACTAAAGCTTTTAAGGTAGGCAAAAATGATTTGATTCTCACTAATAAATTTATCTTTGAGCCTTATTTTGGCTCAATGACCCTTGATTGTGATGTAATATTTCAAGAAAAATACGGAGCTGGGGAACCTTCAGATGATATGCTTGAAGCTATTCTAAAAGACATCAATAAAGCTTATAAAAGGGTTATAGCTATTGGCGGCGGTACTGTAATTGACCTGTCCAAGCTTCTTATCCTGAAGAAAGCCTCTCCTGTTTTAGATCTTTATGATGGTAATATTCCAATAAAAAAGGATAAGGAGCTAATTATTATACCTACCACCTGTGGTACTGGAAGTGAGGTTACAAATATATCTATATTAGCCTTAAACAGCAGAGGTACTAAAAAGGGCTTGGCAGATGATGCTCTTTATGCTGACAGCACAGTGCTTATACCTGAGCTTCTAAAGGGTCTCCCATTTAAATATTTTGCCACAAGCTCTATAGATGCCTTAATTCATGCTGTAGAATCCACCCTTTCACCTAAGGGTAATGACTTAACAAGATTATTTGGTTATAGAGCAATAGAGACAATTTTAAGGGGTTATAAAAAAATAGCAGAAGAAGGTGCTGATGCTCGTCTTCCCATTTTAGAGGAATTTCTACTTGCCAGCACCATGGCTGGAATAGCTTTCTCTAATGCAGGCTGTGCTGCTGTCCATGCCCTTAGCTATCCCTTGGGAGCAAAATATCATGTGGCTCATGGTGAAGCTAACTATGCCATGTTCACTGGTGTTTTAAATAATTATATGGAGATAAAACAGGACGGAGAAATAGCTAAGCTTAATAGCTTTATAGCTGATATACTTGAATGCCCAGTCTCTGAAGTTTATATTGAGCTTGAAAAGCTTCTAAATAATCTCATAGTTAAGAAGTCATTAAAGGAATACGGTGTTTCTGAAGAAGAGCTTTTAGAATTCACCTCTTCAGTTATGGAAAATCAGGGAAGGCTTATGGCTAATAACTTTGTAGAGCTTGATAAGGACAGGGTTTATAAGATATATAAAGAGCTTTATTGATTTAGCTTATACATAGAAGTAAAAAAATTAAGGAGCATGGCCTATTAGAAAACTTCAAATAAGCCATGCTCCTCTTTTATATTTCTTCGTTAGAGCCAGGAAGAGCTCTATTTATTATTACTCCTTCTCTCTTCTACAATTTCTTGTTTTCTCTTCTAACAATCCAAAGAGCACCTATTATAACCAGAGCTAATATAACAATTATAGGCATTAAGAAATATGCACCGTAAAGAAGCCCAGAAAACTTCTTAGAAATTTTGTTTGCTAGAGTTATTTTGTCATTCTCATAAAGGCTGAAGGATAAATCTTCTTTCGGAAGCTCTTGATAGTTTCCTACATAATGGCCTTCCTCTGTTCTGTTTAATTCTAAGGTGCTATTTATTATATAGGGGGCTTCTTTAGGAGGAATTATTTCTATCTTAAGATCTTTAAAGCTTTTCCAATTTTCCGCAGGGTTCAGAAGATAATTATAGGTATATACTGGATTTTCTGTTTCTCTTCTATCTGCTGAACCTAAGGCATTATATGATACCTCTATCTCCTTTTCTTCTCCTCCCTTAAAATTTACTGTGTAAAGTATTATAAAAATCTCTTCGCTATGAGCCATATTCTGCAAATCAATACCAAAAGCAAAGCTATTCTCAAAGGATTCCTCAAGTCTCTTTACCATACTCTTATAAAGAATATCTTCAGAAATTATACTGCTATCCCCTTGATAATATTCCTTAGTCTTATCTATAAGATAGTCCGCTACAGAAACCTCTTGGACATTTATTTCCCTTGAGAATTCTGCAGTTTCCTTAGTTTTTTCACCATCAGTATATCCATTAATGTCATAGTCAATATCCTCTCCAAGGATTAGGAGCTCTATGTATTCCTCTCCATTACACCAGCTTGTTAGCTCTACTTTTCCCTCTTCAGTATGGAAGCCATTTATTCCAAAGGCGATAATCTTACTCTTTTCTTCATTGTAATTAAGGTTAAGAGCAATATTAATCTCACTTACATTCTCCGGAGTAATAAGAATTTTAATAAGCCTTCTCTTAGTATCCTCCTTCAATATTTTACCTTCATAGCTGTTATTTAGACTAAGGAAAATATTTTCTAGGCTTAAAAGGCTCTCTGCCTTATCTTCAGATAATGAATTGTTTTTTAAATTAATTCCTGATGGATATATTTCCTTCTCAACCTCTTGGCCATCAGCTAATATTTGAATCTTCTCAGAATTAAGGGACTTAAAGGAGCTAATGAAAGGAAAAGCCATCTGCACTATAGCCTCGTCCTCACTGGTATTCACCATCTTATAGCTGGCAGTTACTTTCCCAAAGGCTTCAGAGAAACTTCCAATACCTTCATTGAAATCAAAGATTAAATTCTCTCCCACAACCTCAATAGGAGTAGACTTATCTATGGCAAGAATCTCTGAAGAATCCTTGCCTCTCCAATAGCTAGGTGCTGAATTTGCTGAAGCATCTACTCCATTTATCACAATAAACACTATTGTCATAAGAAACAGAATCCTCTTATTCACCCTTGTCCCCCTATGAGTATTAAAATATTCAATAAAAGAACCAGTTATCATAAGATCACTTCCTTCAATAGCTTAAAATAGCTTTTTCAATATACTTATATCCGATGGTCCCTCAGCTAATTTAGTCATCTGAGGAACTAGTCTTTTGAAATGCTCAGAAGCCATATGGCAGTCGAGGTGTTCCTGGCTTTCCCATTCCTCAAGAATGGTAATTTTGCAGCAATCCTTTGCATCCTCATAGGCACCATAGCTTATACAGCCTTTCTCCTTTAAGGTTTCCTGAACCATTTCTTTTAATAATTTCTCATGCTCTTTAAGGTTGTCCTTCTTGACTTTCTTTACTGCTACCACCTTTATCACTAAAACCACCTCTTGATTTATCTTATATATTTAATTCTACTATGGTACCTTTCAAATATCCATTTTATTATTATTGAAAATATACCTATAGCAAGATTTCTAAAGGAGATGTTTTTTTCTTCCTAAAAGTTTGTTATTATATTGATAGCAAGAACATTTTATAGTAAATAATAACAGCTATGTATACATAATTGGAGGAAATATGAGAGAACTAAACAGCGTTCAGGAAAAGATATTAGATAAGACTTTATTATTAATAAGTAAAAATGGGTCCAGCAGTGTTTCTATAAGAGCTATAGCCAAGGAGGCAGAAGTTAATGTCAGTGCTATTAACTACTATTTCAGAAGCAAGGATGAGCTTTTAAGAGAGGTAAAGGAATTCTATATGAAGAATACCCTAGCTGCCTATGCTACACTGGATAGATTAGACCTAGAGGATGAGGAAAGACTTCTTCTTACTTGTAACGAAATAATGGAGTATACCCTAAGGTATCCTGGAATAATGGTTATTTTAAAGGAAGCTCAGGAACATAAAGAGGAAGACACCCTATCAAATGAAATTATTAAAATTACAGAGGAAATGAACCATAAGCTTGAACTCTGTCTTTTTAAGGTTATTGGCAAGGATAAGCACACTAATAATAGAAAAAGCACCATTTTCTTTTCTTCCCTCCTTTACCCTGTGGTAAACCATAGTTTTTTCATATTTCCTCATTTAAATTTAGCTGATAAAGCTGAAAGGCTTAAATATATAAGCAGTATTATATATCTCTTAAAAATACCTATGGAAGAGTAATAGCAAAAGCCGGGTGGCTTAACGTCACCCGACCACATTACACCGCCCGGCAAAGCCGGGTGAATAACTGAAACTAATTTTACTTAAAAACCAAACATCACACTCTTTTAAATTTATTATGCTAGAAGGGATAATCATATCTTATATCATTCCAAAAATATACTAAGTTTTTAAATTGTAATTTTACGTGGCACCAAAACGAATGCTGATCCCCTCTAATTTGTCCTATATACAGGCCACCTCCCGTCGAATAGAATTCTTCTACTATCTCAAACTTCCATTTTCCCGCATTTATATTTTCCAAAAAAACTTTACGTTCAACATCATACATTGAATCAAAATATAAATCTTCGGACAATCGCTGAGTCCTAATCTCTTTGATGGATATATCCTCAATTTCACACTGCTCTATAACTATTTGAGCGGCATCCGTACGATAGTATTTATTTCGTTGGCTGTCTTTTTTAACAAATCCATACTCTGAAAATTTAATAGTGACCTCACTTCCTTTTGTTTGTATGTTTGTAATTAGACAATCCGATAATATTATATCTGGATATTTATTGATTCCTTTTTCTTTCCATATCATCTTATCTTTCTCCTTTTAGTCATTTGGTAAATTCCATCTATTTTTGTCATCCAATCTGCCACTTTATTTGTGATATTAGCATGTGGATTCCCGGCATCATGCCATGTACCATCTTGAAGATAAAAGATAGCTACCTATCAGAATAACTGCATGTATTTTATATTTTAGATATAGAAAGCACCTTATAGTTATCATTTTCATCAATCATTTTTCTAACTGCATTGAGTGTGTTTTTCATATCATTTGCAGTAATGAATAAATCCAAATGATCAGTAGGTGTAATTATTACTTTGGCATTTGGTATTAAAAAATGCGTAAATGAATTATATTTAAAATTTGAGTACGTAAAATATTCCAATATATTTTTTTCATTAACATTAATTGCACCAGAAAAATTAGTCCTTATCCCTTTTGTATGAAACATCTCAGCTAATTCAGGACTTTTACTTTTATTCATAATCCATTTATATTTATATTTCGCAACAATAATTGTTCCAGTAGATAAATACTCTATTAAATCTAAAACTATATCTTTTAAAATATTAGCTTGCTCAATAAAGTTTTCAGGTAATCCTCCAAATTGAATGTCATCAAACCTAATAGCATCAATATCATCATTAAATCTTATTATAATTTGTCCATTAGCAGAATTATGATTGTTAAAGTCATAAAAAGAAAAAGATTCTTTAATTTTATTAAGTTCACTAGTAGATAAAATCATCATTTAAGATCACACACTCCTTAACCGATAAGCGGTTTTATCTAATAATAGATAGGGGAATACTTCCCCTATCTATTATTAGATAAAATTTTATTTTGGTGACTTGTTTTTATTCTTAGGACCATTAGGCAATATTTCATTACCTTTGAAATCCACTTCTCTGATTTTATTTTCCTTACTATCACTTACTAATTTATGCTTGCCGGCTGGTTAAATATCTATATATTAGCATTTGTCTGTTAATCTTTTCCACCATATGTCTGATCTAAATTCTCCTGGAATATCATCCTCCAAGGGATTTTCTACACCTATCTTCTCTAATTCATCAGCCCATAAATCCCGTTTTGAATCTGGCAACTTCTTTCCACACCATGGACAACGAGTAATTGTAATATAAGATTCTCCTGAGTCATGTACTATGATACCATATTCATCAAATTGCTTTACATATAGTATGATATTATCTGAAACAAACGGATTCTCTCCCGGATTCTGCTCAATAAAATATTTCATATTATCACAGCAATAATTCATAAATATTACCTCTAATTTATTCTTATAGTTCTTTCTAGAACTGCCGGTTTATACATTTCCCCTGAGGAAGATGAATACCGTCATCCCTCTATTCAGGTTTTTCTAGCCGATTTGAGAACAGACAAATATCCTAAAATCCAGCTAGATCATCTACAACTGTCCATTTAAATAATTCCATAAAATCTTTAAAACACTTTTCACATATCCACGTCCGTCCATCCAGAGTACAATATCCATCTGTCGAACAATCTTCCATACCATTGTAATTTTCCATAAATTTATGCCAGCAAAAGTCGCAATGTTCATGATCATTGTATTTACGAGGATTCTCATTAGGCATAACCATTGCTGAAAGATTAGACTTAAAACTTTTGTGAATAAGAGACACTCCCATTAAATAATCCTCTTGATCTCTTATTCTCCAATCATTTATGTTCATTTTATCTCCCTCCTTTAGGTATTAATGCTCCATATAGTAGGTTTTTACGCCAGAGTGGTTTGATAGCATCCAACTTTTACAATTCTTATCTTTTCGTCACCCGAAGAAGTGACTTTCTCACAGAATCAGAAATTTACGGGGGTGGCAAAGCGGGATGAATAATTCATTTAATCAGTTTATTTCAAATTCCTTTGCAAGTATCCACCCCTGTAAACCATATGAGCACCGAATTTTAATGTACTTATATTTGTTATCATTTATAATTCTTTTTAAATCTTGAATGTTTTGATAATCTACTGGCCAGCATTCTTGTTTTTTCTTTTCCAATGTAGACAAATTGTCTTTTATGAAATCATCAATATTACACTCTTCAATGTCTAAAATTATGTTGTATTCAAGAATACTCTGAAACGAATGCGTCAAAACATCTTTAGCTATAAATTGACTCATTCTTTCTCCCTTTCTATCTTGAGCACATATTTCAATGGTTTTATTTTTAAAATTCACATTATATGAACTTATTATATAGTCATGCATACTATTATCCCTGCTTTCAATATTCAGCATCTTATTGTCTTGGTGGACTTTGACTCTCCAGTCCTATATATGTTCATGGGCTGCTCCGAATGCAAGGGCGGCTTCCCATGATTAGTTTACTCTACATCTCGTATTGCATTTCCATTTTCATCAAACCATCTTCTAGTTTTATATTTCCTTGCTCGTCCCAAATATCCACAGTTTAATTGGATTTACTCTAAACAAATCATCATATATATCAGATTACCCCACTATAGCTACTAGTGTTCTTAATACTTCCGTTCCTATAGCAATTATTCTTTCTGTTGCTATAACTTGTGCTGCTGTACCAACATCAAGTAATCCTACTCCACCTTCCATTACTACCTGTGCTACCTTAGTGTTATGTCCTAATATTCAATTTCCTATATATGCTTCAACTGCATTATGTTGACAAATCAATCTAAGTGGCTTAACATCATCCGACTGGAGGACACCGCCCGTCAAAACCGGACGAATCTCTCCTTAGTTTTTTCCCACACTTATTCACATTACATAACTTTTTATCGTTTATGTCTCTATGCTTGTATTGAAATATTTCCAACTCCATCAATAAAACTTGTATGAACACAAAAGCATTTCTTACCATCATAGCACTCTAATAATGTAATTATTTTTGTCAAAAAAACATCTTCCAAGGACATAGATATGTCTTCACTAATAAATACTGTGCTTTTTAAATTAAAATCAACACGTCTTTCTTCAGCACAAAAATCATAGCCTAATTTTAATAAGTCTGTTATTTGCAATTCCAACATCTCATTAAGCGTATTAAATGTATTGGTGGTCCTTTGAGTTATTGATATTAGCTCTAAAATTTCGGCTCTCGATAGCTGTTTTTTCACAGAATATTTCTGCAAAATCTTTTTAGTCTGTGACAAATTGTTCACTACAAATTTTTTGGGGATTTGTATAGCAAAAGTAAATGACGCACATTTATCTCCCGATAATATTTCGCTAAATCGTTGTACTAATTCATCACAATATAAATCGTCAATGTCATTCACTTCAGTTAGTTCAGTTATTATCCCCCATATTTCTAAATACTCTATGTCAAAA
>JAEXZL010000215.1 GCA_023451395.1 Bacillota bacterium
CAATAATTAATGGTATAACTCTAATAAGTCCTGACCTAATAGCAGCCATGTGCCTCTGATTGCCAAACTTAACTAGATATGGTGCCAGATGTTTTTCAATCCACACACCTACTGACTCCATAGCTCCTAAAAAGCCACCTGTCTTTTTTTCCATATATTTCACTCCTTTAATTTATTAAATAATTATCTTGAAAATAATAAAAATATATAAGAATAAATTTTCAAGATATTATTTTCTAATTAGCTAAAACAACCTCTACACCCAAGTTTCTAAGGGTATCTAAATTATCCTTAGGAGCTGCTTCTCCAGTTATAAGAGTATGTATTCTCTTTATTTCAAGGAAAGAGCTGAAGAAGGATTTGCCAATCTTTTTATGATCTGCTACAACTACTACCTTTGATGATACCTCTGCTATTGCTCTTTTAAGCTCGCTATCCTCTATATCAGGTACCGTTGCTCCTCTCTTTGCATCAATGCCCTCGGTTCCAATAAAACCAATGTCAATATGCATTTTATTCAAAGAGTTTACTGTGGATATACCATAGAAGCCTAAGGATTTTTGACGGAAAACTCCTGGAAGCATAATGAGCTTTATATTTTTATAATAGGAAAGGGTGTTTGCCACCAGCAGTGAGTTAGTAACTACTGTAAGGTTTTTCATATCCTTTAAGGCTGAAGCTACTTCTTTAGTGGTACTGCCACAATCTATAAATATTGCCATACCATCCTTTACAAGATCAGCAGCGGCCTTCCCAATAGCTTTTTTTTCACCCATCATTTGCGTTTGTTTTACATCAAGGGCGGGTTCTGCGGTAGCCCCTTCTATTAGGGTTGCTCCTCCGTGAGTAGTATTAATGATTCCTTGTTTCTCGAAAAAAAGTAAATCTCTTCTTATAGTCATGAAGGAAACGTTAAATTTTTTACTTAAAGAGGAGGTTTCAACCATACCTTCTTTTTGTAATATTTCTAAAATTCTTTGCCTTCTTTTTGTAAGCATATAATTTCTCCGTTAATTTAATATATTTAAATAATTTTTAAAAATAACTATCTGCTATTTTTAAAATTAATTATTTTCATTAAAAAATATTAAGAAATTACTCATTAAAGACTAAGTTTTAGCTTTAAAAAGAGATATATTGATTAAATGTTCTGATAATTAATGTTAATATTATTGTACATTTTAGTATTAAAAAGGTTTTCATTCACATAAATTATGAACAATAACAAACTAAGTAGGTGTAAAATAATACAAATAGTTACTAAAGAACTTTTTAAAAGTTATCTTATGTTAATTTTATGTCACATCCTCTGCAGTGTCAATAGGAATTGATAAAATTGTCGAAATATTTGATAAAATACTGTCGTAAATTGCTAATTGCCATTTTTAGTCTGCATAAAAAAACACTGCAGTTTTAATTGCAGTGCTTTTTTATAAAATTCTTAAGTTTTTCTTCTTCGTTTTTACTTATTTTTATTGAAGCTATTTCGTTGCCCTTTGGAATTATTTCTTTAATTTCCTCTAACTCTCTTTGGTCATCAGGAACAAGACCTGTGACATAAATAAGAACCTTCTTATGTAAAAATAGGTTATCCTTAATGTAATCTAACAAAGCCTTAGATGGAGAACCCATATATGCTGCGGAGCCGAAAACTAATAATTCATAGTCTTCTAGATTATATGTTAGATTATTTGATGGATGATTCATAGTAACTGAATATCCTAGCTTGTTAAGCTCCTGAGATATAACCATAGCAGCATTTTTTGAAGTATTATGCTTTGAGAGCTGATAAATAATTAATGCTTTTTTCTTTTTACTTCCGGGCAAGATGACCTCTTCAGGTGAATTGCTCTTATTATTAAGGAATAAAAAGGATTTTAAATAAAGTAAAATAATAATTAGTAGTAATACAGCGACTATTTTCCACATAAACTATACCCCCTTAGATTTAATTATCCTACCGGCGCTATAAATTCGCAAGAGGGAAGATATCCTTTAGAAGCTTAGGAGTATTTATTGCTATAAAATGCTTAAGATATAAGCTATAGATTCAAGGTAAATAATATAAGCTTAATAAAAAATATTAGTTTTCTTTAAGAATTATTTGCAAAGAACTGTTCTTATAGATATTATATAATTAAATTATCACGTAGCAGTGAAGTGGAAAATATTATAGGAAGGGTGTTTGTAATGAAGTTTATATCATGGAATGTCAATGGAATCAGAGCATGCGCTCAGAAGGGCTTTTTAGATTTCTTTAAAGAAGTGGATGCTGATTTTTTCTGCATACAAGAAAGCAAACTGCAGGAAGGTCAGATAGTACTAGAACTTGAAGGATATCATCAGTATTGGAACTATGCCATGAGAAAGGGGTATTCCGGTACTGCAATCTTTACTAAACATAAGCCTATAAGCGTTGAGTATGGGATTAATATTGAGGAGCATGACCAAGAAGGAAGGGTGATAACTCTTGAATATGAGGACTTTTTCCTTGTAACTGTTTATACTCCCAATTCTAAAGAAAAGCTAGCAAGACTTGAATACAGGATGCAGTGGGAAGACGACTTTAGGGACTTTTTGCTGGCTAAGGATAAAATAAAGCCTGTAATTGTCTGCGGAGATTTAAATGTTG
>JAEXZL010000019.1 GCA_023451395.1 Bacillota bacterium
CTTATTCATTTATTATTGATTTTTTTGTAAATTGTGATAATATTATAGCAATGATTTTTTTCTATAAATCCCCACAATGAATAATAATCATCTCATTTAGGAGGTAATAACATGCCGCAGCTGAGCAAAAGAACAGAATACTTTACCGATTCCGTCATAAGAAGAATGACCAGGATCAGTGATCAATACAATGCAATTAATCTATCCCAGGGGTTCCCAGACTTTGATCCCCCAAAGGAAATCACAGAAGCTCTTGCTGAGATTGCAAGGAAGGGGCCTCATCAATATTCCGTAACCTATGGTGCTGAAAACTTCAGAGAAGCTCTAGCTGGTAAGGCAGAAAAAAATCTTTGCCATAAAATAAATCCTGAAACAGAAATCGTAGTTACCTGTGGCGGTACAGAAGCCATGATGACAGCTATGATGACTGTATGCAACCCTGGAGAAAAGGTAATAATCTTTTCCCCCTTTTATGAAAACTACAGTGCAGACACTATTCTCTCAGGAGCAGAGCCTATTTATGTACCCTTAATTCCACCTGACTTTCATTTTAATAAAGAAGCTCTAGAAGCAGCCTTCAAAGAGAAGCCTAAGGCTATAGTGGTATGTAACCCATCTAACCCTACTGGAAAGGTATTTACTAAAGAAGAGCTTTTAACCATTGGAGAGTTGGCTATAAAATATGATACCTTTGTAATTACTGATGAGGTATATGAACATATAATCTTCAAGCCTCACCAGCACATAAGCATGGCTTCCCTTCCAGGCATGTATGAGAGAACCATCACCTGCAGCTCTCTCTCTAAAACTTATTCCATCACTGGCTGGAGACTTGGCTACCTCATAGGACCAGAATCAGTGATAGAAGTGGCCAAAAAGGTACATGACTTTCTTACAGTAGGGGCGGCTTCTCCTCTTCAAGAAGCTGCAGTAGTGGGCTTAAAATTTGGACAGGAATACTATGATAATCTTCAAAAGCTCTATACAGAGAAAAGAGATTTCTTTGTTCAGGGCTTGAAGAAGTTGAATATACCCCATACAGTTCCTCAAGGGAGCTATTTTATAATGGTGGATATCTCAGAATATCTGGCCAAGGAGCAATTTAAGGATTACACCGACTATGATTTCTGTATCTGGATGATAAAAAACATAGGTGTTGCAGCTGTTCCTGGATCAAGCTTTTTCAAAGAGAAGATTAATAACTATATACGCCTTCATTTTGCAAGGGAAAAGTCCTCTTTAGAGGAAGTACTTCTTCGTTTAGCTAAGCTTAATGAGCTATAAAGGAGGGAAGGAATATGAGTAATACCCTTATCCTGCCTTCCTATACTATTGGAGTAGATGCTTATGATTATATCCCCTCTGTATGTTGTTCTTTAGGCAGTAAAATACTTATTATTGGAGGAGAAACAGCAATAAAAAAGTCTCTTTCAAAAGTTACCAGTGCCTTAAGAGGAAGCAGCCTATTGATAATCGCTGTGGAGATTTTTAAAGGTGAGTGTACCTATAATGAGATAAAAAGACTTGTGAGCTTATCAAAAGAATTGAAAGTAGATATGATCCTTGGAGTTGGTGGGGGAAAAGCTCTTGATACTGCTAAGGGCGTAGCCTATGAGGCCAAGCTTCCAATAATCACCCTTCCCACCATAGCCGCATCCTGTGCAGCAGTTACGGCGCTTTCTGTAGTATATAAGGAGGATGGTAGCTTTGACAGTTTTTATTACCTCCGGAAGCCTCCCTGTCACTGCTTCATTGATACTGAAATAATAGAAGAAGCACCAGTTCAGTACCTAAGAGCAGGTATGGGAGATGCTCTAGGGAAACACTATGAGGCTCAGCTATCCTCCAGAGGAGATGAGCTTTCACACAGCTCTGCTCTTGGGGTTACCATAAGTAATATGTGCGGTGCTCCAATACTTAAGTATGGCAAAAAAGCCTTAGAGGAATGTAAAGAAGGTCTTGCAGGAAAAGCCCTTGAATATGTTGTTCTTTCTAATATAGTTTCAACAGGACTTGTATCCATTCTCGTAGAGGACTGCTATAACTGTGCTGTAGCCCATTCTCTCTTTTACGGTTTAGAAATACTCCCAGGCTTTGAAGAAAGCCATCTTCATGGTGACGTGGTTGCCTACGGAGTTCTAATACAGCTGCTTATAGATAATCAGGAGGAGGAATATCATAAGCTCAAGTCCTTTCTTAAAGGCATAGGCATAGCCACAACCTTGAAGGAAATGGGAGTTGAATGTGATTATTCATTGCTAAGGCCTGTGCTTTATGAAACTCTCACCTCACCAGATATGGAGCATCTACCCTATAGCATTTCTGAAGAAACTTTATGGAAAGCCATTAAAAAAGCAGAATATCTATAATATTAGATAAAAAAAGCCTGCATATTTTATATGTAGGCTTGACCTCTTATCCTCTTCTTAACCAACGGAGAACCTTTTCAAGATACTCGTCCCAAAAAATCCAATCATGTCCTCCCTTACTCTCATAATAGGTATGTTCTACTTCCCTATCTTTTAAAAAATCTCTAAACTTTCTGCTATATTTGATTAAGTTGTCCTCAGTACCACAGGCTATAAATAGTCTTGGAGGCTTCTTCCCTTCTTTTAAAATATTATTTACTAAGGCTTCTATATCCTTATCACTTCCTTGAAGCTTAGATAAATCCCCAAAAATACTTTCAAAATAACTCTTTCTTTTAAAAGGAACAACAGGGTCATCTGGTTCAGACACATAGGCCACGGGAAAGGCTGAGGATAGACCAGCCATAGCTCCGAAGGTATCAGAATACTTAAGGCCATTTCTAAGGGCTCCATAGCCTCCCATAGATAGTCCAGCGATAAAAGTATCCTCTTTTTTATCTGATAGGGGAAGGAGCTTTCTAGTTTCCTCCACTAGCTCTCTTCCTATATATTCACCATAAAAGCTCAGGTTATTTTCATTATCCACATAAAAGCTATTATCCCCTGAAGGCATTATAATAGTTATTTGAAACTTCTCAGCTAGCTGTACTCCTCGAGCAAAGTATGTCCAATTTGTATAATTCCCCATAATTCCATGAAGCAAGTATAAGGTTTTAAGAGTGCCTCTGCCTCCTGCTTTTTCCCCAGTGGTTACAACTCCTTCTATTGGAACTATAGCTCTATAGGTAACACTTCTCATAAGACATTTAGAATAAAAATTAACATCCATTATCGCCATAATAGCCTCTCTTCATCTATGTTATTTAAAATTGTAAACAATTGCATTTTATTCATTTAAAATCTCTGCCTTTTCTACCTTTTTTAACCCCTTAAAAACCAAGTCATAGGAATGATCTATAAGATAATAAATCATATCCTCTTCTATGCTGCCATCAATTTCTATGGTATTCCAGTGCTCCTTATTAAGATGATAGCCAGCCTTTACCGCAGGATAATCCCTTCTTAAATCCAATGCTCTGAAAGGATCGCATTTTAGGCTTATGCTAAGGTTTTTGGAATTGATATTACTTAAAAGATACATCTTAGACGACACCTTAACCACCAGGGTTTCTTCATCAAAGGGAAAGGTTTCATGACTTCCCTTCTTGGAAGCACAATATTTTCTTATGTCCTCTAAAGTCATTACCACACCTCCATTATATAAATTTTCAAGTTTATTATTTTTTCTTACAAGCTTCTCTTATTATTATCTATTACTTCCACCGGCATTTTTCCAAATTTATTGTTCCATCCTCTTTAAAAATAACTCCTTCTCCTTTAAGAATCTCCCTCTGGAGCTCCTGAGAGCCAAAAACATGGGATGGTGCCATTTCACCCAAGCGATTAACAACTCTATGAGCTGGTATATTCCTCCCCTGAGGAATAGCTCTCATGGCATAGCCTACAACTCTGGCGTTTCTAGGCTCTCCTATTTTCCTTGCAATATCTCCATAGGTCATTACCTTTCCCTTGGGTATCTTCTCTGCTATCTCATAAACTCTTTGAAAAAACCCTCCCTTATCTTCCTTCAAATCCTTCATAAAACTCCCTGCTTTCCTTAACATTGTAGTGGATATTTTCTATATAAAGCCTGATATTATCCAATACTTGTACGCTATTTTATTAAACCTATTATATTTTAATGGAGGCCTAATTGCAAATAAATAGAAGTAATTATTGACTACTTGGTCTATAAAAGATATAATATTATAGACCAAGTAGTCAATAATAAAGGACGGATGAAATAATGAGAAAAGAGAAAAAAACAGAACTAACAAAAGAGAGAATTATAAAAGCAGCTCTACAGGAATTCGGCACCAATGGCTATGATGCTACTACATTAAATTCTATCTGTAGTAAGCATGACATTGCCAAAGGATTGCTGTACCACAATTTCAAAGGAAAAGATGAAGTGTATCTTACCTGCGTTGAAGAATGTTTCAACTCATTAACGGATTATTTGAAGTGCAATATAGACATAGAGAGTTCAAAATCAGAGGATCTGCTTAAAGCATACCTTACTGCAAGGTTATCCTTTTTCCATTCAAATCCATTGTTTCAGAGGATATTCTGTGATGCTGTGATTTTTCCACCATCACATTTGCAGGAGGATATCAAAAAAATTAAGCAGGATTTTGACAACTTAAATACAAAAGTGTTCAGCACAGTGATTACACACTTAAATCTTCGATCCGATGTTTCAGAAAAGGAAGCAATTGAAACCTTTCGCCAGTACCAAGATTTTATCAACGCAAGCTATCGGCTGGTAGGGGCACAGGAGATTGACCTTGAATCACATGAAGAAAGGTGCCATAGAGCATTGAATATTCTACTGTATGGCATTATTGAAAGACAATAATGGAGGAATGATAGAATGTCAAGTAAAAAACAAGTATCAATATTAGCAGAAATGAAACCATCTAAAGCCATTATAAAACTAGCTGTTCCTGCAACGCTGGCACTGCTAGCAAAGGCTGTTTATAATATCGTGGATACAGCCTATATAGGGATGTTAGATTCAGATACGGCACTTGCAGCTGTTGGAGTTACCCTTCCTCTTTTGCTTATTATGGTATCTATCGAGAATATTTTTGCCGCAGGGGCCTCTGTACTTGCCGGTAGACAGTTAGGTGCAAAAGACCAGAAAGGAGCAAATCAAACTATTACTACTGTTGTAGCTATATCTGTAGGAATAGGAATTTTTCTTTGTATAGGTGGAATTATCTTTATTGAACCATTACTCCGTTCCTTCGGAGCCTCTGATGCTGTCTTACCCTTGGCAAAGGACTATGCTTTCTGGATGTTTATTGCCGCACTGGCAAATCTCCCTGCTCAGAGCATGAACAGTGCCGCTAGAGCAGAATCATCCGTAAAAATATCCTCTGTTGCAGTAATTACAGGAGCTTTACTAAATGTTATTCTTGACCCTGTATTCATGTTTAGTTGGGGACTTAATATGGGTGTGGAAGGTGCATCCTTAGCTACAACGGTATCTCAGTTCGTTACTTTCTTTATACTTGTATGGTTCTATTTCAGCGGAAGGTCTGTAATTAAAATCAAGCCGAAGTTTTTTAATCTCAACTGGTCTTTAATTAAAACTGTAACTTTGATTGGAATACCTTCTGCTATTATTCAGATTTGCCTTGCAGTTGCCACTTCCTTGACAAACATAGCTGCCAAATCTATGCCAGATGCAGACTTGATTATTGCAGCTTATGGTATTGTTCAAAGGCTCATTCTTATTGGTAGCTATATCGTTATGGGCTTTATGCAGGGGTATCAGCCAGTGGCTTCTTATGCCTTTGGAGCCAAGAATGAAGACAGGTTCCATAGTTCAGTTAGGTTTACACTCCGTGCATCCTTGTTACTAACAGCTTTAACTGCAGCAGTCTATATTGTGCTATCAAAACCTCTTATCCTGCTGTTCAATCAGAATCCTGCAGTGGTGGATTATGGTGCAAAGCTGCTTATTTCTCAAGTGCTATTGTATCCTGCCTTTGGCTTGTGTTACATGATGACTATTACATTCCAGACTATCGGTTCCTCTAAATATGGATTGTTTCTTGCAGTTATTCGTCAAGGATTGTTTTATGTACCCTTTATTTTGTTGCTGCCATCCATACTTGGAGTAAGAGGCATCTATTTTTCACAGCCAGCAGCAGATATTTTAACACTCCTTGTGTGTCTACTTTCTATAAAGCCGATGAAAAATATTGCATCTAAAAATATGATGTAATGTGATTATAAATCATCAAAGACTAATGAAGTTCAAAGATATAAAGTTTTCCATTGTACCTCTGTATTGGATAGCAAATAACTAAGCTTTGTATGCCGCCGTTTATGGATAAAACCATAAGGGCGGTTTTCTTGTCTATTTAAAACTATATTTCTCTTCCAAAGGCAGTGGCATTTATATTCTACTTTGTAATTTAGTGATTATTTTCATCCATTATTTGGTAAAATAATCTTTAATTTAGTATAATAATATTAGGGTATATTGATTCTAAAAAGGTATAAATGAAAGATGATAAAGGGGAGTTAAGAGATGAATGTAACAACAATTAATAAATTAAAGGAAAACTTTATAGCAAGAAATATAGAGGTAGAATTCTTTGAAACCTTAGAAGATGTTAAAGGATATATATTAAATACTATACCTTTTGAATGCACAATTGGAATTGGACATTCAGTTACACTGCAAAAGATAAATATTTCAAATTCTCTAATAGAAAGAGGAAATACTGTATATGATAAAGAGCTGGCTGAAAATACAGAAGAATGCAGAGCCATAAAGAAGAAAGCACTTACTACAGATTGGTATATCACTGGTTCAAATGCCGTATCCATTGATGGTCGGATTGTTAATGTAGACCATAGTGGTAATAGAGTAGCCGCAATTACCTTTGGACCAGATAAAGTAATAATTGTAGTTGGAAGAAACAAGCTTGTTAATACAGTAGATGACGCAATCAACAGAGTTAAAAATATAGCCTGCCCTTTAAATGCAAAAAGAGCAGGATTTAATCCCCCCTGCGTAACACTAAATAAATGTGTAGATTGTATATCTAGCGAAAGAGTTTGCAATAGCCTTTCAATAATAGAGGGACAAGTAGATAGTAATAGAATTAAGCTATGCATAGTAAATGAAGAATGTGGATTCTAATACATTAACAAAAAATTCTAATGAGGATAGGGTATATGGATGAGAAATTTAAAACTTGTTTGTTTCGACTTGGATGACACATTGATTAGAGAAATTCATTCTGTTATGCTGCCATATATTTTAAATGGGAAGGAAAAAGAGCACTCTTTAATTCAAGAACAAGAAGAAAAAGGGTTTATTGACTATATATCGGCTAAAGTAACAGCAATGATTCTAAATTGGATCAATCCCAAAGCACAAAACAAAAAGGATGACCAGCTGGGTCAATCAAGGTTATCCATTCCCCTTCGCCATATTGCGTATCTGCAACCTTAGCCCCTAATTGTATTGCTTTTTTTGTTGCTTCTTCTAATTCATTTTGATCTGCTACTCCAAAATCCAGGTGACTCATCATTTGTTGTTTTCCAGCTTGCGAAGGCCATACTGGTGGAATATAATCCTCATCATATTGAAAGGCTATACATGTACCTTTATCCTCTGACTGAATTCTCACAAAGGTATCTATATTGTATACAACCTGCCAATTTAACAGCTGGCTATAAAAATCAAGTAATTGAGGAATATCCTTGCACTCTAAAATAACGCTTTTTAATCCTAGCATTCTATTATCCTCCCTTTTCTGTCTTATAATGGTCACTAAGATTCTTTATTTATCCCTAGAAGACCATTATCACTTGCATCTAGTTTATAATCATGTTAAATTAACCTTATTATACAATAATATCATTTAATTCCATACTATGTAATATAGATTTTCTATTAAAAACTTCTTATTGTTATATATCAACACCTTTGAATTTAAACATGATATTTTACATTAATGCTCAAATTTAGGTTGATCAGAAAAGGAGATAAATCATATGATACCAAGAAAGCATAAAAGCTTTATAGATAATTCTATAAAACTATTTAAAGAAGATATAAGAATTTTAGGGGTTGCTGCAGGTGGCTCATACATTATAAATGAAATGGATGAGTATTCAGATGTGGATCTTATCATAGCCATAGACCCTGAGCATTATAAAGAAGTTATGGAAGAAAGATTTGAAATAGCAAAGAAATTGGGTGTGGTGCTATCAGCATTTACTGGGGAACATGTTGGTGAGCCAAGACTACTTATATGCTTATATGGTCCTGATTTATTACATGTTGACTTGAAGTTTGTAGCAATGGATGATATGGTTCATAGGGTTGAGGATCCAATTATTTTATGGGAAAGAAACAACTGTATATCAGAAATTTTACAACTTAGCAAAGCAAAGTTTCCTATGCCAAATTTACAATGGATAGAAGATAGGTTTTGGGTATGGGTGCATTATGGATCAGCTAAAATTGGCCGAGGAGAAATTTTTGAAACTATAGAATTTATATCTGTATTAAGACAGACAGTAATAGGTCCGCTGCTGCTTATGAAAAATGGAAAGCTGCCAAGAGGTGTAAGAAAAATAGAATTTGATGCTCCTGATAGCATAGCTTTATTAAAAGAAACTATAGCAGCATATAGCATTGAAAGCTGTATAAAATCATTGAATGTACTAATAAAGATGTATTTAGACTTAAGAGAATACTTTGCAACTGAAGATTTTATAAAACGGATAGAAGCGGAAAAGTACTCATTGGATTACTTAAATAAAATAAATTATAAAACTGATAAATCAGTATAATTACACAACATACTGATGTAGCAATTCAGATATATAACGGCAAAAAAGCAATAGAACTCTATTGCTTTTTTGATTTTATTTTTTTATAGGCTTTTTTGCACCTCTAAAGGTGGGAACTTGCTTTAGAGTAAAGGATTTTTAAGCTATAAAATAAAAGCTTCAATTGCCTCAGCTACTCCATCCTCATCATTGGTTCCTGTGATGTAATCTGCTATGGACTTTATATCCACAGTGCTGTTTCCCATGGCTACAGCAAGTCCTACTGTTCTTAGCATGCTTTCATCATTACTGCTATCTCCGCAGGCCATTGTTTCCTCCATATCTATTTTAAGATATTGAGAGAGCCATTGTATTCCATGGCCTTTATTGGCCTTTGCATTATTTACTTCCAGATTAACTCCAAGGGCTGAGGATAAAAGTATATTAGGATAGTCACTTAGCTCTGCTATTACCTTTCTTCGCTGTATTTCATCCCTAAAAAACATATTAATTTTCTCTATGTTTTCTGCTCCATTTTTTATATATTCCTTAATATCCTCCACTGTATATCTTGTGTCTAATATATAAGGAAGCATATTAGATGGAATTATAAAGTCCTCTAGTCTCTTCATATTTTTTGCTTCAGTGGTGATTTTACCATCGGCAAATATATCAATCATTATATCTAAAGGACTTAGAAGCTCAATTATAGAAATTGCCATTTCCTTTGTCACTGAACAATTATAAATTGCTCTTTTAGAATCTAGGTTTACTATGGCTGCTCCATTAGAGCAGATAGCATACTGTATTTTAGGATGAGACACAAGCTTTTCAGGAAGACCTGAAATAGGTCTTCCTGTAGCAGGTATAACATGAATACCCCTTTTAATTGCCTGGTCTATTGCTTCATAATTTCTATGTGTCAAAGATTTGCAGGAGTTTAATAAGGTACCATCCATATCTAAAGCAATAAGCTTTATTTTCTTACCATTCAGCTTTTGTTCCATCATAGTGCTTCCAATTAGGATTTGTCCAGTTTAATCCCTCTAAGGCTACTTCCTTCACCTTATCTTCATCTATTATTAATCCAAGACCTGGTTTATCTGGTAATCCTACAAAGCCGTCCTTGTATTGAAATACTTCTTTATTTTCTACAAAATCTAGAAGATCAAAGCCCTTATTATAGTGAATTCCTAGAGACTGCTCCTGGATAAATACATTAGGACTGCAGGCATCAATCTGAAGAGTAGCTGCAAGTGCTATTGGACCATAAGGTGCATGAGGTGCTGCCGCAATGTCATAAGCCTCTGCCATGGCTATTATCTTCCTTGTTTCAGAAATTCCACCAGCCAGAGCAACATCAGGTTGTACAATATCTATGTAGCCTGTCTTCATAATGTCCTTAAAGCCCCATCTGGTGTATAGTCTTTCACCAGTAGCTAAAGGTGTAACAACATGCTCTGAAACCTCCTTGAAGGCCTCCATATTTTCACATAAAACAACCTCTTCTAGGAACATTGGCCTATAAGGCTCTAATTCCTTAGCAAGTACCTTAGCCATAGGCTTATGCACTCTTCCATGGAAATCCACACCTATATTTAAGCCATTTCCGAAGGCTTCTCTTAAGGCTGCAACTCTTTCTACCACCTCATCAATCTTCTTATAGCTATCGATATAATGAAGCTCCTCAGTTGCATTCATTTTTATAGAGTCAAAGCCTCGATCTACACGATCCTGAGCTTGATTTACCACGTCGCTAGGTCTATCTCCCCCTATCCATGAATAAACCTTTATATTATCCCTGGCTGCTCCTCCAAGAAGCTCATAGATAGGTGTGTTATAGAATTTACCCTTAATATCCCAAAGGGCCATTTCTATTCCAGAAATTATGGTCATATTGATTGGACCGCCTCTGAAGAATACTCTGTAAAGCTCCTGCCAGATCTTTTCTATTTCCATGGGATTTCTTCCCATGATTCTTCTGGCCATTTCCTTAGCTCCAGCTACTACAGTTTCTGTTTTTGTTCCAGAAACCATTTCTCCCCAGCCTTCAAGTCCATTATCTGTTGTAATCTTTATAAATATCCATCTAGGCTTAACGGTATATACTTTTACGTCTGTAATTATCATAGTTTATTCCCTTCTCCTACTGTAATAAAATATATTCCTTACTCCAGTGCTACTCCAGCTTCTCTTTTTGCTAAGATCTCTGCTCTTTTTTCGTTTAGCTTTTTCATGAATACTATAACTCCTACCACTACTACTGCTAGAATAGGAAGGCTTATATATAAATTGCTTATAAAGGCTTTGTATACTAGATAGCTTACAGTTAAGCTAGTTGCTGCAAAGGAGGTAATAAGGCTTCCTTCTGCTGCAATATCTAAACCTACAGATTGAGATAAGGCAGTTAAAACTGGTGCTGTAGCTGTTCCTGCAAGAAGTATTGCTCCAGTACAAACAAGTCCCATTATAATATTTTTAAAGAGATTTCCCTTAGTTATAGCAACTACAAGAGCAACTCTGAAGGTTACAACTGCTAAATCTGCAAAAGGTAGTACACGGTTTCCAGGAAGTACTGCTGCCATTAATATAGTTAATGGTATAACTATTAAGGAAGTAGTGATAACGTCTGGATTACCAACAACTACTGCTGCATCTAAGCCAATAAGGAACTTTCTTCCCTTGAACTTTTCTTTTGCAAACTTTTGTGCTGCAGAGGATATAGGCATCAAACCTTCCACGAATAAAGAGGTCATTTTAGGGATTAATATAAGTACTGCTGCCATGTTAACACCTAGAGAAAAGATTTGTGCAGGGGCATATTTGGCAAGAGCTCCTATAATACATCCAAGTATTAAGCCCATCATTGCAGGTTCTCCAAAGAAGCCAAGGTACTTTTGTGCATCCTTCATTTCAAAGTCTATCTTCTTTATAAAAGGTATTCTATCTAATAGCCAGTTTAAAGGAGCTGCAATTACCACTGAGGATAAAGCTGACATGGTAGGTAATGATACCCCTGGAATTCCAAAGAAATCCTCTACTAAAGGAGCTGTCCAGTCTGAAAGCTTAAAGGTGATTATTGCCATAACTACTGTAGCTGCTATACCAAGAGGTATGCTTTTTGTAACGAAATATACCATGATTCCTACAATAGCCATATGGTGATAGTTCCAAATATCTACATCCAAAGTATCAGTTAACTTTAATAAAAGCATTACAATGTTAGTTGCTAAAATACAGAATATTAATATTGCTATAATAGGTGAAGACCAAGTTACTGCTGCTATAGCTCCCCAACCCACATCTAATATATCAAGCTTAATTCCAAAGTTCTCAACCATTGCCTTTGCAGCTGGTCCAAGATTTGATTTCATCATGTTTACGATTAAATTAATTCCAGTAAAACCTATTGCTATTGTAATTCCTGAACGAAAAGCCTTAGAAAGCTTAACACCAAATATAAGTCCAATTATTGTAATAACTATTGGGAGCATAACTGTTGCTCCAGCATTTAGAACCGCATTAAAAGCGTTATATAACATTTGCATTTATTTTAGCACCATCCTTATAATTTATTTTAAATGATTTACTATTTCTTCTAATGTACTTTCTTCACCTATTCCAGTTAATAGGGATATAGCTCCTACTACAGGCACATTTACTCTTCCTCCAGTAAACTTTCCTGTAGTAACTAATAAATCAAAATCATCAGCTTTTGATTCTACCTCTAGAAGCTTACATTGAGTTGTGCTTACTTCTATTCCATTTTCCTCACAAGCTTCTCTTATTTTTGATGCAACTACTGTTGATGTTGCTATACCATTTCCACAAGCTACTAATACCTTTTTCATCTTGAATCTCCTCCGTTTGATTTTTTTTATAATAATTTTTGAGAAATTATTTCATAAATAGTTGATAAATCTTCAGAATCTATAACCCTCTTTAAAGATTCTTGATCTTGAATAAGGCTTACAACCTTTTGAAGCATCTCAATATGTCCATGAGCTTCCTTTAAAGCTAGCATTATTACCAGCTTAACTTCAACTTCCTTATCAGGATCATCCATAGCCCTAAAGATAACGGGCTCCTTAAGAATTCCTACGGAAATTGCTGCCTTTTCCACGTGAACAGTATCTGCATGAGGAATTGCAATATTTATATTTCCTGTATAAAGTGCTGTAGGAAACTCCTTCTCCCTATCAGTGATTGCTTGTACATAACTTTCCTTTACAAGACCTAAGCTATGTAAATGCTCTGCCATGTAAGCGAGAACTTCTTCGTCCTTTTTCTTTCCTTCTATTTTAAGTATTAATTCTTCGCTAAAACTGATGTCCTTCATTCGAATCCCTCTATCCTTGTTATTTTAACTTTTGTTCAAAGTACTTTATTGAAGCTTTGATTCCTTCTTCATTTCCTGATAAAATATCTTCTTTATTAAATACTCCTGAACCTATACCAACATAGGATGCTCCTGCATCAAAATATTCCTTTGCATTATCAGCATTGACTCCTCCAACTACCATCAAAGGAAGTTTTCCTAAAGGTGCCTGTATATCTGATAAATACTTGCTTCCAAGCCTAGCTGCAGGAAATATCTTCACAATATCTGCTCCATCTAAAAAACTTTGATTAATTTCAGTAGGTGAAAAAGCTCCAGGAACTGATATCACCTGATTTTCCTTACAATAATCCAGTATTTCTTTGCTCAGCATAATAGGTGATAATATAAATGAGGCTCCAGCATCTATTGCTTCCTTAGCTTCATCAAAGGTTCTTACTGTACCAGCTCCAACCTTAATATCCTTGCCAAACTCCTTACTGATTTTTGCTATTGTCTCTATTGCTTTTGGGCTATTCATGGTTATTTCAACAGCTCCGATTTTAGTATTAATAAGATTCTTCACTACCATGTGTACCTGTGAATAATCATAGCCCCTTAGAATAATAGTTACTCTTGGAAAAGTTTCAACGTTCACTATTAACATCTCCTCCTTTACTTTATTAATAAGCAAAGAGGATGCCAACTATTTGTCCGATAATGTATTTTGGCATAAAATATTTAAAATTTCCTCCTGGGTATTGCATCTTCTTATATCTTCCATCATTCTTTCATCTGATATAATCTCATATAGCTGCTCAAAATATTTTTTTGAGTCCTCCTTTAAGGCAAGGACAAAAATTATATCTACAGTATTCATTCCATCCCAAATTATAGGGTTGTCTAATTTAGTAACGCTTATGGCTGTTTTTGTGACCAATTGAGTATCTCCATGGGGAATAGCTATTCCACCCTTTAAATAGGTCGTAAGTAGCCCCTCTCTCTTATAGATGCTAAGTAAAAATTCAGGCTTTACATCTCCCTTTTCTATCATGTGGTTTACAGCATTATCTAAAACCTCATCCTTATAGGCAAAGGGAGGATTTATATATACACTATCCTTGGTAATTACTTCCCCAAGGTCATTCTTTTCAAGAACTTTGTTTCTCTTTATAGCCTTTCTTAAGCTAGAAGTTCCGTTTTTAGCCATTATATCTGCACTAGAATAAAAGGGATATCCATCTATTTGTGGATCTATTGTCCCTACAATAGCTATTATCTTATAGCTGCTTTCCACATCCTTAATAATTCCCTCAACCCTTTGACTCTCAATATAACCCTTAGTAATAATCTTTATATTGCCAATAGTGCTTTTTAATCTATTCTCCAAATACTGCTTTATTTTTTTAGCAGCACCTTCTCCTGTAATACACAAGCATAAGATAGCCTTTTCAAGCTTTTTATCCTCCTCATCACCAGAGGTAATCATATTGCTCTTTAGCTCTAGGCTTTCTACTATTTTATCTATAGTATCACTTGTCCATAAAACCTTTCTTATGCATTCCATTACCATTACCGTGTCTGTTCTTCCTACGATACCTACAGTAACTCCAGTTTCCTTCTCTACCTTCTCCTTCATAGTTACTAATGAGCCCATATCCGCTAAGATAATGCATCCTTTTCCTTGATCAATTCTTTTAACGGTTTTAATTACTCTATCTATCATTACTTTAGGAGAATCCTTAAAATCCATTTCAAGACCTATGGCATGGTCTACCCCCATAAGAGTATTAGCTACTTCAGCCATTCCACAGGCTACTCTTCCATGAGAAACCACCAAAAGTCCTATAACTCCTTCCTTAACCACAGCCTTCTCCTGAAAGTTGTGAAAATACATAGTAAAAAAGCTTATTTCTTCATCTGGGAGCTTTAAATAATACTTTCTATTAATAAGCTCTAAGGCTTCTATTGCCACCTGTAGCTCCTTTTCATACTCCTTCCTGTCTAGGCTTATAGGTGGATTGACTATCCTATAATTGCTCCTATATCTTTCTATAGCCATGCTGATATGAAGAGCCAAAGGAAATATTAATGTACTCTTTAAGGTGGGAATTAGCTTCTTTGCATTATCATAAACTTCCTTAGTAATGGATAGTACTGTATCCCCTACAATATTTGATATTTCCTGTATGCTAATTTGTGATTCCTCTACCTCCTGTATTTGACGAAGAAGGGTCTCCTCTACATGGCCTGAAAGTATTGAATTGATTTCCTCCTCGGAAGCCCCCTGTTTTTTTAGCTCCTCATATCGTATTTCAAGCTTTGTATAAATACTGTTATCTTTTTTATATAGCTTTCTATCATATTCATAATCATCATTAGGTGTAAAAATTTCATCTCCTCGAATAAGCATATTAAGCTCTTTAGGATTATGTACTCCAGAATCTCCAATTCTCATCTTTTCTGATAAGCTTTCTATTCCTATTACAATCTCTTCACTTCTATTAAGCTTCATATCTAAAAAGGCCTTTGCACAGCATACCTGGATATCAGATTTTAGCTGTCCTACATTTCCTTGATAATCGCTGGAGGTGAGAAGCCTCATAACCTCTTCTTTTACATGGAGCACCCTTCCTAGCCTATGGCTTTCCTCCATAAAGTAGTTTTTTACAAAGTTTAGCACCTCATAAAGAGGCCTATCCTTAATGGCAGGAAGCTCAATAATCATAGGAATCCTCCTGCGGAAGGTTAAAAGAAGAGAGCTCTCTGGATTTTCTGTAGTAGCTGCAATTATCATTACATTTATCACTCTATCAGAATCCACCTCTCCAAGCCTTCTAACCCTTCCCTTGTCTATTAGATAAAAGAGCATTTCCTGCCCTTCAGGAGATAGCCTATGAACCTCATCTAAAAATAATATTCCTCCATCACAGAGCTCCACTACACCTTTCTTATTTTCATTAGCACCAGTAAAGGCTCCCTTCACATAACCAAAGAGCTGAGCTAGAAGAAGCTGAGGATTATCCGCATAATCAGCACAGTTAAATTCAAAATAGGGTGCATTATCTTTGAAATTTTCTGTTTTTATGGCATAGCGATGCATAAGCTCTGCTAAAAGGCTTTTTCCTACACCTGAGGGTCCATATATTAAGGTATGAAGTCCCTTTGGAGGATATAGTACCGCAGCTTGAGCCCTGCTGATTTGATTTCTGAGGCTGCCGTCATAACCTATAAAACAACTAAATATCTTTTTAGCCTCTTCCTTTTGCTTACCCTCTTTATTCTGTGGCTTCTCTTCAGGACCTTCCTCAAGTCTCATACTCTCTAGAATCTCCTCCTTTAACTTCCCTACAGCATATTTACCTATAGAATACCCTTGATCATTTAATAGCTTGGCAAGGCTTCTAAGGGAAATATCCCCATGTCTAATTAGGAGGTTAGTGATATCCTTTTCCAATATAGGTCTTCTTCTTTCCCTTGAATCAGGTATTCCCAGCTCAAGTCGAATATTTGTAACCCTCTCCCTTGAGGTATTTAATGCTTCTGCTATTTCTTCATCTGTTAGAGGAGTTTTTTTATTTTCATTATTTATTATATTTATTAATCTTTTCTCCATGCCAAATCCCCTTTTCTTAATTTAATTTAAAAATATACACATATAAAAACCTGCTTTGTCATAATTAATAACATATAAAAGTCTCTTTTGTCATAATTAATAGAATAATATCTTATCATCTATTATTATAATAGCAACTTACATAAAATCTACGTCTTAATAATAAAGTTTTTCAATGATATATTTTCCCTTTGCTTTTATTACTCTTTTCTTTTATTATTACTGTTGAGATACTTTTATTTATAAAAGACTCTTTTTAAATAAAGATAGTCTTTAAGGAGGTAGTATTCACTAATGACTAATAAAGTAGAAGCTCCAAGAATTAGTATCGCTCCTATGATAGATGTAACGGATAAGCATTTTAGATATTTTATGAGACTTTTAACTAAAAAAGCTACCCTTTATACTGAGATGCTTACTTGCGAGGGTATATTTCATGGAGATGAAAAGAGACTTCTGGACTTTCATGAAATAGAACATCCAGTGGCACTTCAGATAGCTGCAAGCAGCATAGAGCAGATTAAAAGGGCCATGCCTATAATAAATAGATGGAAGTATGACGAGATAAATTTCAATGCAGGATGCCCCTCAGATAGGGTGTCTGGAAACCTTATGGGTGCCTGTCTTATGGCTTATCCAGAGCTTGTTAGAGATATGCTTTCTACCATAAAAGAGTATACAGATAAGCCTGTAACCTTAAAGCACCGGATAGGGATAGATGGTAAAAATATTCTTCCTGAAAGCTTTGAAAGAACTCTATTAGATAGATATGAGGATATGCATCGCTTCATTTCCATAGTAGATGAGGCTAAACCAGATAGCTATATTATTCATGCAAGAATAGCTATATTAGAAGGGTTAAGTCCTAAGGAAAACAGAGAAGTCCCTCCCCTTAGATATGAGGAGGTTTATCGCCTAAAAGAGGAATTTCCAGAGCTTAATATAGAAATCAATGGTGGATTTAAAACTATAGAGGCTATGAAGGATCAGCTTAATAGGGTAGATGGAGTCATGATAGGAAGGCTTGCTAAGGATAATCCTTTTCTTTTAAGAGAGATAGATACCCTATATAAATCAGGGTCCCTAAATTCCATAAGCCGAGGAGAAATTATTGAAGGGTATATTCCATATATAGAACATTGCGAAAGCCTTGGGGAAAATGCCTACTTTGCAATAAGGCATATGGATGGTCTCTTTAGTGGTAAAAGAGGAAGTACAAAGTGGAAGCAGCTTATAAATACTCCAGCCTCTAAGGGCATAAAGGCTTCAGAGCTTTTAAGAGTTGCACTTAAGGAGCTTCCATCAGAAATTTTAAATGAAAAGTAAAACCAATAAAGATTGTTTACATATAATTATAAATTAGTTAATTGCTCCACAATTACTTAAGATGCATAATAAATAGTATAGGATAACTATTATAATGTGCAGAAATTTTGAGTATCTTATGCTAAGGAGTGATTAGATGAATGAAGTTATAAGAGTATTAAACAGCCATAGATCCATACGAAAATACAAGTCTACTGATATACCAGATGATATTTTAGATGTGATAATCAGCGCCGTTCAAGGAATGCCTAATTCCATTAACGGCCAGCAAACCAGCCTAGTGGTGGTTAGAGATGCTGATAAAAAGAAAAAATTAGCTGAGCTGGTAGGCAACCAAGCACAAGTGGAATCCTGCCCAGTATTTATAATCTTTGTTATGGATTTTTATAAGACATATCTAGCAGGAGAAAAGAACGGGAATAAGCAGATTATTCATGAGAGCCTAGAGGGAATTACCGCAGGAAATTTTGATGCAGGAATACAGTTTGGAGCTGCAGTTATTGCTGCAGAATCCTTAGGTCTCGGTATATGCCCCATAGGAGGAATAAGAAGAAATCCTAAGGAAGTTATAGATATTCTGGAGCTCCCAGAGTATACCTTCCCCTTAGTTGGCTTAACCCTTGGCTATCCTGATGAAAGTCCCAAGAAAAAACCCAGAATGCCCATGAAAGCCTATAGGCATGAGGAAGCATATCATAAGGAGTCCTTAGAGCCTGCCATTGATGAGTATGATGATGAAATGAGCAATTATCTAGAGGAAATTGGGAGAAAAGATAAGGAAATTAACTGGAGCACACAAACCTCTAAATCCTATAAGGTTGTGTACTTCCCAAAGGTAAAGGGAGCTCTAGAGGAGCAAGGCTTTAAGATGGATAAATAGTAACTAAGCTATACTAGGCTATACCTTTTATTTTTAGAATCACAAAGAGAATAATAAACCTCCATGGACATTCCAGATTTCATGTTCATGGAGGTTTTTTTGTATATATTTATAAATTAGGACCTAAAAATTGACTTCCTCACCTTTTATAAGCACCTCATTAGCTTTATACTACTTCATTAATGAGAATTCTTTTATTATGACCATTCTTCCAGTATACCTTCATGCCTTCAAGGCTTCCTTCTCCAAAAACCAAATTATTAACATCTTCTATAGTTAATACTATTTGATTTTCCTCTTTGCATTCTATTAGCTCTGAATATTTCGGCCCTATTTTCCATAAATACACCTTATTATTTTCTAAAATTATGGGGTCAACTATCTTTATCATAAGCTCTCTTTTCTCCTGGCTTCTAAGGAGGGTAAGAAGCTTATCTGGCCTAAGGCTCCTAAACATTATTCCTTTATCTTCTTTTTTAGAAAGTGCCTTTTCTAAGTCCATACCTTCCTTATGAACCAAGTACTTGGGAAGAATAAAGTTAGTGCTATAGGAATATAGGTATTCTCTTACTAATTCTATTGCCTCTTCCACTGAAAAATCCGAAATCAGTTGATTTATTCGTGCCTTTCCACCAGAGATGTAGTAGCTAAAGTACCCAATTAATTTAGAGTCCTTTTTAAAGAATACAACATCTCCTCCTTCACCCTTTGATTCCTTAAGGAGTGATGAAAAATAACCTGCATCCCTTATAGCATACATATTATAGAAGCCTTCCATAACTCTGCCTATGCTCTGAATATATTCCGAGCTATGTATATCTTGAATATTTATAAGCTTTATTTCTTTGTCCTTATTATCTTTCTCATTATTGTCCCAAGAGTCATATTCTATAGCCACTGTTTCATAAAGCCTAGAAAAGTTAAAAGGGGTATAATAAGAGGTGCTTTCTGGCATAAGAAAGGTAAAAGGTCTCCCCTCTGCTGCCATATCTCTTAGAGCTTTTTCCAAAACTATCCTCATATAGCCTTTTCTTCGATAATTCTTATCTGTTGCTACCCCTACTATATAAAAGGCCTCCATTAAATTCTCCGAAAGGCTAATATTATATGGATTCAAGTGAAGCATTGAAAGCACCTTACCATCCTCACCAAGGGTCAGAATTCTGTTTTCTTTGCATTTTTCTTTAAAATAATACTCTGCAAAGCCCTCTGAATCCTTAAAGGTATCCTGCCACAGCCTGTATATATCCTCTATATTTTCTTTGTTTTCATAATCAATTTTTATCATAGTTAACCACCTTGAAGCTCCTTCAAAGAGATATTTCTTATAAGTATACACATATATGAATAATAATATAAAAAGGTTGATTATATAAAATCAACCTTTAATTTTCCTTATTATTTTCCACAGCACTTCTTATATTTTTTACCGCTTCCACAAGTACATGGATCATTTCTTCCAATTTTGTTTTCATTAACTACAGTTTTAGAAGCTCTGTATTCCTTCTGAATTTCCTTTCTCTTTTCAGGAGAGAAAATTCCTTCCCATTGAGGAAGCTCATAGAGATAGTCTGCTTTAGCATCTAACATATTGAAATATAACTTTTCAAAGTCAATATCAAAGGTTAGCTCTGTATTTTCATCAAGATTTTCTAAATCAAAAGGAGATTTAAGACTGTCATTAATGCCATCTACAAACCCCATTACAAATTCATTAGTAGTATTAAACTCCTGTGCAAGGCCAGAAATTGTTGCACTCTTAACCTCACTATGGTCAGCAAGAAGCTTTCTATATATCTTTTCTTCAACAGTGCTGTACTCAGTCCAGAAAGCAGCTTCTCCTTTATGCTTTACATAATCAACTACCATATCAGTCCATTGTTTATATAAACTCATATCTAATCTCCTCTTTCAGTTATAAAATTGATTTTATTAATAATTCTACTTCATGACTCCTGTAATTTCAAGAGAATATACTGCTTTTTCACTGCAATAGTCGCAGGTACATTCCTCCTGTGCCTTTTGAAGCTCAGGGAAGGACTCCTCCTCCACCAAAAAATCATCAAAAGCCATATCTACATGCTCCTCACAGCAGTAAATATTTTTCTTCATTGATATATCCCTTCTTTTTGCACATTTTATGGAAAATTAATAAAAAAACATATGTCAATTTTTTAAAGTACTGGTTAATAAGCTCTATATTTCTATGTAGCTGCTTGGTTTTTTTCTATCAGCCAGGCTTAGTATCATATCTTTCTCCACATTAATCTTATTTTCATTTAATATGTTTAATACAGTCTGATAAGCAAGCTCTGGATAGTTGTTAGTATTGCTTAAATGCCCCAGAATAATCTTTCGTGCCTTTTTATCATCATAAATATCCACTAAAGCACTGCCACATGCCTCATTGGATAGATGTCCTATTTCACTTAAAACACGTCTTTTAAGTGGATAGGGATAAGGCCCAAACTTCAGCATTTGAACATCATGATTGCTTTCAAGGAGTATGACATCAGACTCCTTAATATTATACTTTACCTCCTCAGTGAAGGTTCCTAAATCTGTAGCCACACTAATTCTCTTACCCTTTGAATGAAGGGTATAACCCATAGGACCTGCGGCATCATGAGGTATATTGAAGCTAATGATGTCCATATCCTTTATGGTGGTGACACTTCTTTTTTCTATTATCTTAATATTATAATCCTTTATCTTACCTATACAGGGAAGCATTGCTTTCCATGTAGCTTCATTGGCATAGATAGGTATGTCATATTTTCTAGATACAACACCTACCCCCTTTATATGATCCGAATGCTCATGAGTAATAAAGATCCCATCAATAGTGGTAGGATCTTCTCGAACCTCTTTTAAGGCAGCCTCAATATTCTTACCAGGCAGACCTGCATCTATAAGTACCTTTGCACCATCGCTGGACACAAAAATACTATTACCACTGCTCCCACTGTATAGTGAGCAAATTTTCATTGGTTCATTCCCCCATTAATCAGTTATTCTTCCAATATCCGCTCCTAAGCTCTTGAATTTGTTTTCTATATGAGGGTATCCTCTATCTATATGTTCAATGTTATATATTTCAGTTTCACCTTCTGCCATGAGACCTGCTATAACCATAGCAGCTCCTGCTCTTAGATCTGTAGCCTTAACCACAGCACCTGTAAGCTTTTCAACCCCTTCTAATATGGCAACTCTACCTTCAACCTTAGTGGAGGCACCCATCTTTTTAAGCTCATCTAAATGCTTAAATCTGCTTTCCCATATACTCTCAGTAATTATACTTCTACCGGAAGCTATACAAAGCATTGCTGACATAGGCTGCTGCACATCTGTAGGAAAGCCTGGATATGGAGTAGTCTTAACATTTACTCCCTTAAGCCTTTCCTTGGAAACAACCCTTATGCTGTCATCTCCCTCAATAACCTCAGCTCCTGCCTCAACAAGCTTTGCGGAAATAGATTCAAGATGCTTTGGAATAACATTAGTGATGGTTACATCACCACCACAGGCTGCTGCTGCTATCATAAAGGTACCTGCTTCTATCTGATCAGGAATAACACTATAGCTGCAGCCCTTAAGCTCCTTTACCCCTCTGATCTTTATCACATCGGTTCCTGCTCCCTTAATATCTGCACCCATACTGTTTAGGAAATTGGCTACATCTACCACATGAGGTTCCTTTGCCACATTCTCCAGTGTTGTTACTCCTTCTGCCATAGTAGCTGCAAGCATAACATTTATGGTAGCTCCAACACTAACTACATCAAAGAAAATACTTGTTCCTATTAATCTATCTGCCTTAACTACTGCAGCACCATGCTCTATAGTAACCATAGCTCCTAAGGCTTCAAAGCCCTTAATATGCTGATCTATTGGTCTAATACCTATAGGACATCCTCCTGGCAGCTCTACCTTTGCTTCCTTAAATCTTGCCAAAAGTGCCCCTATTAAATAATAGGAAGCTCTCATTCTTCTAACATCTTCTGTACATGCTTCTGTCTTTACTAATGCACTGCTATCTATTTCTATGCTGTTATTTTCAATTTTTAATCCTGCCCCAAGCTCTTTAATTATTCTTTCAAGGCAGTGAACATCCTCTATATCAGGAATATTATCGATTGTGCAAATCCCCTGGCTAGCCATTATTGCTGCTGGTATTATAGCTACCGCGGCATTTTTAGCACCATTGATTTCTACAGAACCCTTCAATGGGTTTCCACCCTTAATTATTAATCTTTCCATCCTTTTCACCCTTGTCAAACTTGTTTTATATTATCTATATCTAAATTACTCTGCTGTAAATTTCTCATTAAAAACTTTTGATTTTCATAGTAAAACATGAAATTTCCTATAAAAATAAGCTAATTTAAGCTTTTTGGGACAATCTCATAAGTTTTATTATAACATAATATACTTGAATTATAACAATGTTTTTTTAAGTATTTTATGTAAAATATAACTGGTAATTTATTAATAAAATGATAACTCACACTTATGTGATTAACAAATTAATATACTATAAGTGCTTTTACTAATATGTTAACATTTACCAGTAAAATACTTTAATAAAAAATGACCACCGAAATAGTGATCACTTTTTATTATTAAAACAATACTTTCAAATGAGGTGTGCCTTATACTTATTATAGGAGGTATGTTCTTTGTATATTCTAAAGAGCTAGTAATATACATCGATTTTAGTATTTACAGGTATCTTTTTATTTATTCATAGTTTTTTTGTAAATGTTTATATGCTATAATCAAATATAAAGATTTAACACAAGAGGTAGAGGAGATACTATGAAATATTATTTAGTTGCATTATTTGATGATGAGTCCTACAAGGCCATCGAACCTATTCAAAAATCCTTATCAAAAAGGTATAGGCTTTACAAAAATCTTCCTACTCTTCATATAACCCTAGATATTATTGAAGATCCGGATATAAACAAGCTTGATGAAGTTCTTAATAAAATGCTTAAGCCTTATAAGAAGTTTAAGGTTGAGCTTATGGATATGATGTACTTTGATGAGCCTCATAAATCATTAAATATTAAGGTGGAGAGTAAGGGCTATATAAAAAGACTTGCTAGATCTATTAACGAAAACCTTAAGCTTCACGGTTTTAATGTAAAGACTGCTCCTGAGGTTCCTAATTTACAGCTATCTCTTTTAAATATAAATTTTCCTCCAAGAGAATGGAATAAAAACGATCTTTTAAAGGGACATAATCTGCCTAAAAGAGAGGGCTTCAACAAAATGCCAAAGATCTCAAGAATCGAGGTTTGGAAGGCTACTAACAATAAAAAGGAAACTGTGGTTAAAAGCTATCCCTTAAAATTTTTCTAAATTAATAAATCCTAAGGAAAAATAGATTTTAGAAAGCATCAATTCATTGATGCTTTTTTTGATTTCATAAATGTAAATGTTATGAAGGATAATATGCATAAATAAAGGCTATTATATTTATCAATATACTAAATTACAAAATTATTTTTTTGTAGTCGTTTACTGAACTTTTCAATTTTACTTATATTATGTAAAATAAAATGAGAGAAGTACCCAGTGTAGGACAGGGGGATACAAATATGGAAACCAAAGATTTATTTAATATCCAGTCAGAAAGAAATAAGAGTCTCAATATATTGCCTAATCTTGATGAATATAAGCTAAATGCAAGAAAACTTTTAGCTTTAAATGTAAGAGTAGGAACTCTTGCTAATGCCACAAAATGCTTTAAATATTGGGATGATCACGAAACTATTGACCAGGATAATATTCTAAGAAAGTACATAAATACTTTAGGCTGCATACTTACCGTTGGTATTTATAAGGGGTACACTGATATTACCTCTATAGAAATGAAGCCTAATGACTACTGCCTAAGTGATCAATTCTTAAATCTTTATGTAGATATTAATGACCTATTAATATCCTCTTCTAGGGATCATTACAAAACCCTATTTGAAGATTTTTTAAGCATAGGTCTAACCATCGGTTTAAATGAAGAACAGATAATAAGTTCATTCAACAATAAAAGCATTTACTCTCATGAATAATACCCAGCAAAAAAGAATAGTATTTACATATATCTAACTCCTTTATTAGGAGTTTTTTGTTTTTAAATAATATTTATACCGCTAATGGGAAAACTATCTCTGAGGTGATTTTAATGCTTGGAATAATATTTTCTATATTAGCAGGCGCAGCAATGAGCTTTCAAGGTATTTTCAATACTAAGCTTTCTGATAAAATAGGTCTTTGGGAAACCAATGCCATAGTTCAAGGTAGTGCTTTTATTGTAACTCTTCTCATTGTATTCTTATTTGGCAAGGGAGATTTCCGGGAGATCAAATCTGCAAATAAGCTATATCTTTTAGGAGGGCTTTTAGGCGTGCTTATTATATTTACTGTTATGCAGGGTATGAGAAGCCTTGGCCCTACTTATGCTATTGCCATAATTTTAGTTGCCCAGCTATTAACTGCCGCAATTATTGAAGCCTTTGGTCTCTTTGGTGTTGAAAAGAACAGTTTTTCCTTAAACGAAATAATTGGAGTTGCAATAATGGTAGGGGGAATTATTGTTTTCAAGTGGAAATTTTAATAATAATTTTCTCTTTTATCCACAATGGTTATACCTTTTTTCTCCTTTTCATATAATATATACTGTAAGCAATTTTTGGAGATTTTATATGATTTGGTTTAAGGATAAGTTAGAAGGTAATCTTAGTTATGCCATAAAAAAGGATTACTATAAAAAATATCGTGTACTTATTTACTGCAGTAAATTTTTAAATAACATAGAAAAGAAGATAACTTCCTATAAGGGTACAGTAATTTATACCTTAAAGCACTGCTCTGCAATTTGTGCTCTTCTAACCCCTAAAAATATATTACAGCTTATAGAATTTCCCGAAGTTAAATGGGTTACAAGAGATAGCTACTGCTTTCTTTGCGCCTCTGGTGTAGAAAGCTCTAACAGAGCACGGCTTCCTGAAAAGTCCCCTTTTACCGGAAGAGGAATAGGTGTAGCGGTAATTGATACAGGAGCTTATCCTCATAGTGATCTTATAACTCCTTTCAATAGAATAAGACTCTTTACAGATCTTATTAATAACTATCGGTATCCTTATGATGATAACGGTCACGGCACCTTTATAAGCGGCATTATAGCTGGAAACGGAAGTCTGTCTAAAGGAATCTATAAAGGAATAGCCCCAGGAGCGCAATTATACTGCTATAAAGCCTTTAACTCCTTAGGAAAAGCTTATACATCTACAGTGCTTTTTGCCCTTGAAGAAATACTAGATGCGCCAAAGGAATATAACATCCGAATTATCTGCCTTCCCTTTGAGCTTTATAATAATGATCATTTAACCTTGGAGTGCTTTTCTAAGCTTTTTAATGCTGCTATAGAAAGAGATATGGTACCTATAGTTCCTAGCGGAAGTAATTATAATTCAGAAGGAAGCATTGAGGGTTTTGCTTGTCTTCAAAACTGTATCACAGTAGGAGGCTTAGATACCTCTTCTTCCATTAAAAGCTACTTTGCTTCTTCTGGAGGGCCCTTTCAAAAGAACACAAAGCCTGATCTTGCTGCTGCTTGCGTAGATATATGCTCCTTAAATACCAATAAAAAATATATTTCAGAAAGAAATGGTAATAAGCTATATCCCGGAACCTTAGAGAATCCATACTGCAACTATAGCGGAGCCTCTGTAGCTGCTGCTTATATTTCCGGATTAACCGCTCTTATTTTGGAAAATCGCTCAAAGCTAAAGTTTAAGGATGTGAAGGCATTGCTAAAAACAGCCTCAAACTCTGTAGTTGATATTCCAAGATATCAGCAGGGAGAAGGAATGGTAGATATAACTAAGCTATTTTTATAAAAGAAAGGCATCCTAGATCAGGGAAACCCATAATCTAAGCTGCCTTCTTTGCATATCCTGATTCAATTATTTAAGCCTATTACTGTGAAAGATTAAGATATTCTAAAGAATCCTTTGCTTCTCCATCTATTCTTACTTCAAAATGAAGATGAGGGCCAGTGCTTCTCCCAGTATTTCCTACAAGAGCTATAAGCTCACCTTTTTTTACTTTATCTCCAACTTTGGCCTTTAGCTCACTGCAGTGACCATAGAGGGTTTCTATGCCGTTGCCATGGTCTATTAATATCATATTTCCATAGCTGCCCATATATCCTGCCTCAATTACTACACCATCTAAAGCTGCAGTAATAGGATCTCCAGTCTTTGCTGCAAAATCTGTGCCTTTATGTAGCCTTCCCCAACGAACTCCGTACTTTGAGGAAATAGTACCTCTTGAAGGAATGGAAATAACTGCGGAAAGCCTTTCTTCTGAGAGCTTAGTTCCTTGAATAATAATGGTATCTGTTGCTTCCTTTATTATCTCCTCTTTTATTATCTCTTCTGTGACGATAGCTTCATTATTATATATAATTTTCTTTTCTACATCCTTAATTCCATTTTCGCCCTGCTGAGTTTTACTTTCACCATAGCCCAGCTCCTCTGAGCTCTCCATAATAACCTTGGGGCTTATTTCTTCCGTATACTTTTCTATAATTGTTGTTTCTACTGCTAAGCCCTTGCTGCTGCTGAGCTTTAAGAGCTTATTTAGAGCCATATCCATGGTGTCAAGCTCCCAGGGATGGCAGGTATAGCTTTGATACTTTATCTCTTTATTAATTTTTATATTTTCAATGGTACTTTCACGAATACCTACCTTCTGCACATAATAAGCTTTAAAGTTATTTATGAGCCTTTCTGCTTCTTCATTGTTCAATAGCACTGCTACAGTTTCATCCTCAAGCGTTACAGATACAGCTTCTATATTGCCATTTACAAAGCTCATTAGTTTGAAAAACATACTTTCCCTTTCCTCTGAGGTCTTATTATCAATCTTTAACGAATTCACTCCTCCCTCAGCCAGGAGCTTATATTCTATTTTTTTCACTCCTTGAAGGGGGAGCCTACTATCTTCCACATTTAAAATATCCCCATAAGAAACTGCAATATATGGTATTATTAAAGCCAGGATAAGCATAAGGGATTTTTTTAGCCTTTCGGCCTTACATGCTTTATTTTTTATGATCTTCACTCCTTAAATTTGAAGTCTTAAAATAAGCTCAGCACGTTAACTAATTTTCCCCAGTAATTTGCTATATATTCACAGTTAATATAAAATTAACAATTATGTATTATTTTTATATGTCTTTTTATTTATTGAGCGCGGCACTCTGCTCTGATATAATTAATTACACTGAAGTCTATAAACAACCTATAATAAAAGGATTATAATATAATAAAGGAGGTGCGGCAGCTATGAGTACATTCATGCTAAAAAACTCCGCTACAGGCTATACCGCCGTAAGTAACATTTTTATAGATAAATATATGCCCAAAGCTCGAGGAGAATTTGTAAAGGTGTATTTGTTAATGCTAAAATACAGCTCCTCAGGAGAGCTTGGAGTAAGCTCAAATATAATTGCAGGAAATCTAAATCTATTAGAATCAGATATTGTAAATGCCCTTAATTATTGGAACGAAGAGGGAGTAATAAGGTTTTTACCCATAGATAAGCTGGGGAACTTCACCATAGATTTTCTTCCTTTAGAAGAGGATGCCGAAACCCCTGATGGAAGTCTAAACCTATTAGAAGCCCTGACTACTGATAGTACTAAGGAAATGCTTAGGGAAATAGAAAAGCTTCTGGCAAGGCCT
>JAEXZL010000035.1 GCA_023451395.1 Bacillota bacterium
ACAGCAGGGTGTAGTATTAGAAGTAAATGCTGCACCGGGGCTTAGAATGCATCATTATCCCTTCCGGGGAGAAAAAAGAGATGTGGCAGGGGCAATTGTTGATATGCTTTTTAAGGAATCACCAAAAAGTATACCGATAATATCAATAACTGGAACCAATGGAAAAACCACTACTACTAGACTTATAGGGCATACTTTAAGTCTTATGGGATATAAGGTAGGAATGACCACTACTGGAGGCATATATATTGATAAAACCTGCATTGCCACTGGTGACACCACTGGAGTAGAAAGTGCAAAAACCGTTCTTCTGAACAGAGAGGTAGAGGTAGCGGTTTTAGAAACGGCCAGAGGCGGAATTATACGAAATGGACTGGGCTATGACCTTGCTGATGTGGCGGTAATAACAAATATTAGCGATGACCATCTAGGAATAGAAGGGATTAACTCTTTGGAGGATTTGGCATTAGTAAAGGCGTTAGTTGCGGAAGCGGTAAAGGTAGAGGGGTATGCTGTACTAAATGGTGATGATTACTGGTCTATGTCCATATTAGAAAGGGTTAAAAGTAATAAAATAATCTTTTCTAAAACAAGAGAAAATAAATATCTTTTGGATAATTTGAAAGCTGGAGGCTTTGGGATTTATCTAAAGGAAGATTTACTCTGCGTAGAAAAAGACCAAAGGGTATATACTCTTTGCAGTGTTAAAGATATACCTATAACCTATAATGGTCTCTTGAGTCATAATATAGAAAACGCTATGGCTGCAACAGCAGCACTTTTAGGGTCTGGGGTGGATTATTGCATGATTACTAAAGGACTTATGAGTTTTTTAGGAAATGAGGTGGATAATCCAGGTAGATTTAATGTTTATGATTTTAACAATTTTAAAGTTATATTGGATTATGGTCATAACATTGAAGGCTATAAAGCAGTCCTTTGTTCTTTAAAGCAGTTAAAGCATAAAAGGCTGGTGGGCATAATTGGAGTTCCTGGTGACAGACTAAAGGAAAATGTAATAGAATTAGGCAGAATAAGCAGTGACCATCTAGATCATATTTATATAAAAGAAGATAGAGATAAAAGAGGAAGATGTGAGGGAGAAATTGCCTCTTTACTAGAAAAAGGAGTAAAGGAGAAAGGCTTCAAGAATTATGATATAATTCTTGATGAGGTTGATGCGCTAAAGGTAGCTATTGAAAATGCACAATCTGGTGATCTTATTGTTTTATTCTTCGAAGATTACAAAAGAGTATGTGAATTTTTAAAAGACTGTAATGTATTAGAGAGTAAGGCTAATATCGTATAAAAAAACCTTAAGGCACTTCTTGTATAAAAATTCAGGTAGTGCCTTAATAATTTATTTTTCAAAGCCCTTTACTTTGGATAAAATCTTGTTGATAATGGTAAGATAAAGATTATTTCGAGGGGAGAACAAAAGTGATAACTAAGGCTTATGGAAAAATAAATATAGCTCTTGATATAGTGGGGAAAAGAGCTGATGGTTACCATATTCTTAAAATGATAATGCAGCAGATAGATTTATATGATGTAGTTTCAGTAGATAAAGCTAGTAATGGGATAGTTTTAACTACAAATAGAAGCTATCTTCCAGTGGATAATAGAAATCTTGCATATAGAGCTGCAGAATTATTTCTTGAAAAATACTCAATTAAAAGTGGCGTTAGCATTAATATAGAAAAAAATATTCCTGTATCAGCAGGCTTGGCTGGAGGTAGTACTAATGCTGCTGCGGTGCTGAAAAGTTTAAATGAGCTTTTTAAGGTTAATGCATCTATAGAGGAACTCATGGAACTAGGACTTAGCCTTGGGGCAGATATACCTTATTGTATTTCTGGGGGGACTGCTCTTTGTGAAAATATAGGGGAAGTAATCACCCCGTTAAAACCTTTTAAGAATCAAATACTCGTAGTAGTAAAACCTCCCTTTGGAGTCTCGACAAAAGAGGTGTATAAAGGTATTGATATAAATAGAATTCATAAGCATCCTAAAACTGAAGATATTATTGCTGCCATGGAAAGAGAAGATGTAAAATTTGTAGCAGAGAATATGAAAAATGTTTTGGAAAATGTAACTCTAAGAAAGCATGGTAAGATAAGGGCAATTAAAAATAGACTTTTGGAAGAAGGTGCTTTAGGAGCAATGATGAGTGGAAGTGGTCCTACTGTTTTTGCCTTTTTTGAGGATATGTTGAAAGCTCAAAGGTGCTATAATCATTTAAAAAGAGAATATAAAGAGTGTTTTATTACAAGAACAATATAATTTTATGATAAATATTTTTTTATTAATGAATAACCCTCAAAAAGCTGTCAATAATTTAGACAGATAGGGGTTGATTTAATGTTTAAAAAAATAATTATACTTATAAGTGTAGTGATAGTAGTTTTTTTAGGAGGCTGTACTTCTAATAATGCTGTAGATAATGTGGACGAGTTCTCTGAGGGCTTAAGTGAAAAGCTCATTAGATTTCATGTCCTTGCAAATAGCGATACTGAAGAGGATCAGCAGTTAAAACAAAGACTTAAGGATGAGGTGCTTACCTACTTAATGCCAAAACTAAAGGAGGCAAAGAGTATTGAAGAAAGCAGGGGTATTCTTAATGAAAATAATGAAGATATAATTGCTTTAGCTGAGAATTTTATAAAGGAACAGGGATACAGCTATAAAATAGATACAGAGCTTTCCCATGAGAATTTTCCTGCTAAACGTTATGGTAATATAGTGCTTCCTCAAGGGAATTATGAAGCATATAGGATAATTATTGGAGATGGAGAAGGGCAGAATTGGTGGTGTGTAATGTTTCCTCCTTTATGCTTTGTAGATGTAACAAAGGGTGAGATAGAAGGTCAACAAACTGAAGAGGAAATGGCAAAATATCTTAGCTCTGAGGAATATAATTTAGTAAAAGGCGAAGCAGATATAAAGGATATTAAGTTAGAATTCAAGCTTTTTGAGCTTATTAAAAATTTATTTACTAAAGAAGGTTAAATTCTCTTGATTATTCATAGGAAAATCAATAAACTATAACAAGAGGAAAATACATTAGAATTTAGTGATGCATTTTATAAGATAATATTTATTGGAATCAGTAAATAAATGAAAATTTTTATATGCATTTAGAAGGGATGTTTAGATGAAAAAGAAAGCAATTATTTCCATATCCAGCAATCAAGAGATGGATAAGGAGGATTTAATAGAGGTTGTAACCCCTGGAGATTTTTATTCCGAAGAAAATGGTTTTCATGTAGCATATGACGAGACGGAAATCTCAGGCATGGAAGGAACTAAAACTAAGCTATTTATAACAAAGGATAAGTTTTTTCTAGAAAGAGAGGGTACTACCTCAACAAGGATGGAATTTGAAAAGAACAATGAATCTCTTAGTCTTTATAACACACCATATGGTATGTTAGAGCTTAAGATTCATACAAAGGATTTAAAGATAGATGTTAATGACAACGGTGGAGAAGTTTTTGTAAATTATAACCTCTTTATCAGTGGCCAGCAGCCTCAGACAACAGAATTAAGAATAAAAATTAAAGCCTAGGTTATCCTTGGCTTTTTCTTTTTTGAGGGGATGTTTAAAAAGTGCCGCATAGCTAATAATTATAATAAGCACAAGGAGGGGTATTATGCTTAAAGAAAAGGAAGAGTTATATTTAGAAATCTTGGACTTTCTCTGTGCCTATAGGGGTATAACTAGGAAAGAGCTTCTTGATATTCTTAAGGATAAAGAAATGAAGTATCTTTTGTTTTTAATTTTAAAAAAGTATAAATGTACCCATAGTGAAACAATTATTAAGCTCTTGAGTCTTAAAAGCAAAAGTTCCGTGGGTGTTAGTTTTAGAAAGGCAGAAGAAAGGTTTTTTATTAACAGAGATTTTAGGGAAAAATACTTTAGAATAGAAGAAGAAATAGAAGAAGTAATATAGAAAAAATATAGTAATACAACATAAGAGGGAATTAAAATAGCCATAGGGATTTAGAACCCTATGGCTAAAAGAATTTATCAAAAAAATAACAAATAAACCACTAGACTTTTTCTCCAAAACTGTGGTATTATTATCGATATGTTATTAATAACAACAATACACCCATTCTAATTTATAGGGTAATTTTTATTATAATACTAATTATTATCCTTGTCAAAGGTTTTTTGAAAAATTCTTCTAAATGGAGGTAATTATTTATGAATACTAAATTTATTTTTGTTACTGGAGGAGTAGTATCCTCCTTGGGTAAAGGAATTACAGCAGCTTCCTTAGGTAGGCTTTTAAAGAATAGAGGGTTTAGGGTATCAATTCAAAAGTTTGACCCATATTTAAATGTTGATCCAGGCACTATGAGTCCCTACCAGCATGGAGAGGTTTTTGTGACAGAGGATGGGGCCGAAACGGATCTAGACCTTGGTCATTATGAAAGATTTATTGATGAAAATTTGAGCAAAAATAGTAATGTTACTACAGGTAAGGTATATTGGTCTGTTATTAACAAGGAGAGAAAAGGTGAATACTTAGGTGGAACTGTTCAAGTAATACCTCATATTACTAATGAGATTAAGAGTAGGATTTACCAGGTGGCTAAGGATGAAGAAATAGATGTAGTAATAACAGAAATAGGAGGAACAGTAGGTGATATTGAGTCACTTCCATTTCTAGAAGCAATTAGACAGGTTAAATATGAAGTTGGAATAGATAATGTGTGTTTTATTCATGTAACTCTTGTTCCCTACTTAGGAAAGGCAGGTGAGCTTAAGACTAAGCCTACCCAACACTCTGTAAAGGAGCTTAGAAGTATAGGAATACAGCCTGATATTATCGTTTGTAGATCGGAAAAGGAGCTCTCCAGAGATCTAAAGAATAAAATAGGTCTATTCTGCAATATAGACGGAGAATCTGTAATACAAAATTTAGATGCAGAAAATCTTTATGAAGTTCCTTTGATGCTTCATGAAGAAGGCTTAGATTCCATTGTATGCAAAAAGCTAAATATCCCTTTGAGAAATATCGATAATTCTGAATGGATAGCTATGGTAGATAAGATAAAATCATTGAGTGCTTCAGTTACTATTGCTTTAGTAGGGAAATATGTAGAGCTTCATGACGCTTATATTTCTGTAGTAGAGGCCCTTAATCACGGAGGTTATGAAAATAACAATAAGGTGGATATAAAGTGGATTGATGCCGCTGAAGTTAATAAGGACAGTGTTTTGGAGCTTCTTAGGGATGTAGATGGAATATTAGTTCCTGGAGGCTTTGGAGATAGGGGTATAGAGGGGAAAATTGAAGCAGTAAAATATGCTAGAGAAAACAATATACCTTTTTTAGGAATATGCTTAGGCATGCAATGTGCTGTTATCGAGTTTGCTAGAAATGTACTAAATTTTAAGGATGCTCATAGCTCAGAGTTTGACCAGGAAACTATTCATCCAGTTATTGATTTGATGGAAGATCAGAAAAAAATTGATAAAAAAGGAGGTACTATGAGGCTTGGAAGATTCTTATGCTCCCTTGAAGAGGGGACTAAGGCCTATGAGGCTTATGGAAGTGGAGAGATATTTGAAAGGCATAGACATAGATATGAATTTAATAATAGCTATAAAGAGAAGCTTCAGGAAAAAGGTATGATTTTTTCTGGTATGAATCCACAAAATAACCTAGTTGAAATTGTTGAACTTAAAAATCATCCGTGGTTTGTGGCTGCACAATTTCATCCAGAGCTAAAATCCAGACCAAATAGACCGCACCCTCTTTTTAGAGATTTCATAAAGGCTGCAGTAGATAATAGAAATTCCGAAGGTTTATGTAAATAAGAATAGATAAGGTAATATTGAATTGTTACTTACTATAGAAGGCATAAACTTCTATAGTAAGTTTGTTTAGAATAACTAAATGCTTAAGATAGTGTAACTTGTTATAGGATTAGTAATCAATCTTCATACTATCTTCATATAAACTATATAATATATTCTTGTAAGAACAAAGTTAATAAAAAAATATTTGTAGGAAAATAGTTGTTTTTAGGAGCATAATTCAAGAATAGGTTATATGAGGTGATAAAGATGTTTAAATTTATAAAAGATTTTATTGATAGATTAGCAGAATCAAATAGTAAAACCTTTGGTAATGACAAGTTAGATTGCTGTAATTTAAATAAAATAAATAATGTAAACAAAAAGCCTGTTAATATGAGTAAAAAATAATTTAAATATATAAATTGGAACAATCTTTTTAAGGAAAAAGTTCGCAGTTAGTGCAAATAATATAGATAAAGTTTTATGGATTTAGAAATTACTACGAGAAACAACTTTTGTAGTAATTTTTATTTTATTGGAAACATATGAATAGTTTTTTCTAAAATCTAATGAGTATATATTATTGAATTTTCATTAATTCCTGTGGTAAAAATCGTTTAATATATTGTATATGCATTAAAATTAGATTATTATAAACTTATGTACTTTGAGTTGTTTATTTTAATTAAAGCGGTTGTGCCTGTTATAATTATTTTAATTTAGTAAATAATTTATAATAACGATACCCCTCTTTTAGGTTTTCTCCCTTTACAAATCCCATGACATAAAGATCAAATGTTTATATTATTTCGGAGGTGCTATATTTGAATATAGGAAATCTTGATGCAATGACGCTTATTGAATTAAGAGAAGTTGCTAAAGCTTTAGGGTTAAAAAACATAACAAGATTAAAGAAAAATGAGCTTAAGGAAGAGCTTCAAAAAAAATCACCTAAATCTATTGAGGTAGATGGAGTAAAGCTTACAGAAAAAATTACGCCTAAGACCCAAGAAAAGAATGAGGAGAAAATCATAGAGACGAAAAGGGAAGAGACTCTAAATTCAGGTTACATAAGTGAACCCAGGGCAAACCCAAGTGTGTCTAGGGCAAACTCCGTAGAGACAGAAAAGAGAGAAAAACTCAAGGAAATTATCAATGATTCTGAGAAAGCTAAGGGTGTTTTAGAAATACAGGAGAATAACAACTTTGGTTTTTTAAGATGTCAGAATTACCTTAGTGGAGAAGGGGATGTTTATGTATCGCCCTCTCAAATCAGAAGATTTAACCTTCATACCGGTGATGAGGTAGAGGGAAAGGTAAGGCTTCCTAAGGAGGGAGAAAAGTTTAAGGCTCTTTTGTATGTGGATACCGTAAATGGTGAGAGACCGGAAAAGGCAATTGGAAGAAAAGCTTTTGAGTATCTAACCCCAATATTCCCAAAGGAAAGATTAAGATTGGAAACGGATAATGAAAGAGACTTGTCCTCTAGACTTATGGACATCATCTGCCCTATTGGAAAAGGTCAGAGAGGTATAATTGTAGCACCTCCTAAAGCTGGTAAAACCACTCTTCTTAAGAAGGTTGCTCAAAATATATCCAATAACTATCCGGATATTAAGCTAATAGTGCTGCTCATAGATGAAAGGCCTGAGGAAGTTACAGATATGCAAAGATCCATTAATGGGGAGGTAATTTACTCTACTTTTGATGAGGAGCCTCAGAATCATATTAAGGTGGCTCAGATGGTCCTTGAAAGAGCTAAAAGAATTGTGGAAATGGGTAAGGATGTGGTTATCCTTTTAGATAGTATTACAAGGCTTTCCAGAGCTTATAACCTAACTATAACCCCTACAGGAAGAACTCTATCTGGGGGATTAGATCCCGGTGCTCTCATAATGCCTAAAAAATTCTTTGGTGCTGCAAGAAATATTGAAGAGGGCGGAAGTCTTACAATTCTAGCTACTGCCTTAGTGGAAACTGGAAGCAGAATGGATGATATGATTTTTGAAGAATTTAAGGGTACTGGTAATATGGAGGTTCACTTAGATAGAAAACTTCAGGAAAGAAGAATCTTTCCAGCTGTTGATATTTATAAATCCGGTACTAGAAGAGAGGATCTTCTTTTAAATGAAGAAGAAAAGGAAGTTGCTTTTTCCTTAAGAAAAATGATGTATAAAGAGGGCAATGTAGAGAATGTTACTGAAAATTTAATAAGCATGCTTTCTAAAACAAAGAATAATAAAGAATTTATTGGTGTATTTCAAAAGAATAACGGAGAAAAATAAAACAAGCTTTTAGCTTGTTTTATTTTTATAAGTTTTTATAAGCTCCTCTGACAAGGAAACTATTTCTTCAATAGAATAATACTTTGATAATCTTTCAATATTTGATTTCATATCCTCTAATTTTTTAGGGTTAAGTATAATATCATCAATAATTCCGTTTAATTTATTAAGGTTGGGCTCATAAATAGCACAGCCCATAGAGGATAAAAATTCAGCATTTTCAGTTTCCTGGCCTGGAATTGCAAAGGGAAATATCATGGGAAGTCTTTTAACTAAGGCTTCTGAGGTGGTAAGGCCACCAGGCTTTGATATTACTATGTCTGATAATTCCATTAATGAAGCAATAGCCTTTGTGAAACCAAAAACGTGAACCTTTTTATTAGAATCACCTGACACCTTCTTACTAGAATAGGAATCATAATCTTTCTCAAGGGCTTCTTTAAGCTCACGATTATTTCCGCAAATCACTGTTATTCTTAGCTTATTGGTATTATGCATAAGCTCTTTTAGAACATCATTAATACCACTTACCCCCATACTTCCGCCCATAAGAAGTATATTAAAATAATCATCACGATTGTTTTTTAAAAATTCGTCATCCTTTAAGAAGAATTCCTCTTTTATAGGGATACCATAGGGAAAAATTTTGCTTTGAGAAACAATATGCTGATCCATATTCTCTTTGGTATACTCACTGGCGGTAATATAAGCATCTACATAAGAGCTCATATAAGCATAGTGTGCTTTAAAGTCCGTAATGATTGAGATAAATGGAATGTCTATAAACTTATGCTTCTTTAACGAAGAAATCATATTTACACAAAAAGGATGAGTACCGATAATAATATCTGGTTTGCATTTTGTGATAAAATGATACATCTTACTTTGTGTATGAAGAAAGGCTGGTTTTAAGCTTGAATTAATCTTTGAAAAATTGGTTATCTTATATATTCCTCCATAAACCTTGGGAGATTTTGCAACTAAAAGCTCGTAACCGCCTACTATAAACTTATTTAAAAGCTTGCTGTTATTTTTTAGAAAGTCATATTTAATAACTTCAAAACCACGTTGTACAAAGGTATGCATCAAAGAATCCGCTGCCTGATTATGCCCTTGACCTGTGGACGCCGTCAAAATTAATACCCTTTTCATCTTCTCATACTCTCCATATAGTTAATCTAATATATATTTAGTTTAGCATTAATAAATTATAAGTAAAGTATTTGCCAAAATATTAATAAATGATTAAGAATCCTAAGAAAAATTTAATGGGAAAGACCTAAGCCTTTCCCATTAGTGGTGATTATTTTTCACTATTAAGATTAAATTTCTTGTTGAATCTTTCAACTCTACCACCAACGTCAACTATCTTTTGCTTTCCAGTGAAGAAAGGATGGCATTTGGAGCATATTTCAACCTTTAACTCATTTTTAATAGAACCAGTTGTAAAAGAATTACCACAAGCACACTTTACCACTGCGTCGTGATTGTAGTTTGGATGTATGCCTTCTCTCATTTATTTCACCTCTTTCAAGATAAAAATGCTTCTTTATAACTTCATTAGTATATCATGACTTAGCAAATACAGTCAATACATTGGGCGTTGGTTATACAATATTTTATACTTTTTATAAGGAAATATAAATGCTATAATCATAATAGTATAATTATAGCACTGAAAGGATGTATTATATATGGGCAAACTATATTTTAGGTATGGCGCAATGAATTCAGGAAAATCAACAAGCTTAATGCAGGTAGCTCATAATTATGAGGAAAGAGGCATGAAGGTTATTATTATAAAGCCCGGAAATGACAAAAAGGGAGGAGATACCCTTGTTTCAAGATTAGGTGTTGTTAGACAAGTAGATTTTATGATAAATCCTTCTGATAATATATATGATTGCGTAAATAAATGTTTAAAGGGTGGAAGAAAAATAGATTGTATTTTAGCTGATGAGGCTCAGTTTCTTAAAAAACACCATATCGATGAGCTTTTTAAGATAGCAGTACTTTTAGATATACCGGTAATATGCTATGGGTTAAGAACAGACTTTATGATGAATGGCTTCGAAGGAAGTGAAAGACTTCTTCTACTAGCTCATAGTTTAGAGGAAATGAAAACTATTTGTACCTGTGGAAGAAAGGCTATTTTAAATGGGAGAAAGATTAATGGCAAGTATGTATTTCATGGTGAGCAGGTAGCTATTGATCAGGTGGATAATGTAGATTATCAGTCTCTTTGCGGACAGTGCTATTATAGGCTGAAGTCTCAGTATGATGAGGAAGAGAGTCTTAAAAAATAATATTTTAAAGGATGGGAAGCAATGAGAAAGACACAAGTAGGAGGCCAGGCGGTAATGGAAGGAGTTATGATGCGGGGAATGAGCGGTACCGCCACAGCAGTTAGAGCTCCTAAAGGTAATATTGAAGTTAAGTTCGAAAAGAAAACACCGGCTAATAAAAGAAATAAAATATTATCTCTTCCGATAATAAGAGGTTTTGTTTCCTTAATAGATAGCTTGCTGCTGGGTATTAAATCTATAAACTACTCTGCATCATTTTTTGAAGAGGAGGAGGAACCTTCAAGAATTGAAAAATGGTTTCAAAGTAAGTTTGGGGATAAGTGGGACAATATTCTATTGGGAATAACCTTAGTTATATCCTTAAGTATATCTGTAGGCTTATTTTTTCTCATTCCAACGGCTATTACAACTTTATTCAAAGGCCTTGGTCTTGGTGTTATTTGGTTAAATATCATTGAGGCTGTAATTAGAATAGGAATGTTTTTAGGCTATATATATATAATAGGAAAGCTTGAAGATATAAAAAGACTTTTTCAATACCATGGGGCTGAACATAAAACAATTTTTTGTTATGAATTTGAAGAAGAGCTAACAGTAGATAATGTAAAGAAATTTTCTAGGTTACATCCTCGCTGCGGAACAAATTTTATTTTCCTGGTGATGGTAATTAGTATTATTGTTTTTTCTTTTACTGGATGGGAATCTGTAGGACAGAGATTTTTGTGGAGAATACTTCTATTACCCTTAGTCTCAGGAATAACCTTTGAGATAATAAAATGGATGGGGAAAAGTGAAAATATCTTTGCAAAGATTTTTGCAGCGCCTGGACTTAGGCTACAGCTACTAACCACAAGAGAACCAGATGATGAACAAATTAAGGTTGCCATAGCATCCTTAAGAGCTGCAGAAGGTATAAAGGAAAGTATTGGATCGCTTTTAGATAAGGGAGCTAAGATTCTAAAAGGAGTGGAGATTGAAAACAGTCTTTTAGATGCACAGCTTCTTCTTGGTAAAGTTTTGAATAAAGATAAGCTTTATCTTATGACTCATAGGGAAGAAGAGGTTTCCTTTCGCCAGGAGGAAAGATATTTTGACCTTATAAAGCTTAGAGAAGATAAGATGCCTGTTAAATATATCCTTGAAAACTGTGAGTTTATGGGACTAGACTTTTATATAAAGCCAGGGGTTCTAATTCCAAGACCGGATACTGAAATTCTAGTAGAGAAAGTCTTAGAATATATAGGTGAAGAGGATGAGATTAATATAGCTGATGTATGTACTGGCAGCGGTGCTATTGGTCTTTCAATTGCTTCCTTCAGAAAAAGAGTAAAGGTAGATTGTTTAGATATTTCTCCTGTATCTAAAGAGGTAACAGAAAGAAATATAAGAGGACTTTCATTAATGAATAGAGCAGTCTTTATAAAGAGTGATTTACTAAAGGAGGCTGCACAGGAAGAAAAACTTTATAATATTATAGTAAGCAACCCTCCCTATATAAAGTCAGGAGAGATTGAGAAGCTTATGGATGATGTGAAAAAATATGAGCCGAAGCTGGCCCTGGATGGTGGAGTAGATGGCTTGGATTTTTACAGGAGGCTTTCTGAGGAGGCTAAGCTTCTTTTAAAGGAGGGCGGTCTTTTAGCTTTAGAAATTGGCTATGACCAAGGTTCAGAGGTTGTGGCTCTACTAGAGGATAAGGGGTATAATAATGTACAATCCTTTAAGGATTTGGCAGGGAAGGACAGGGTGGTCCTTGGCTTCATGTAGTTATTGCCTAGTATCAAAATAAATGATATAATAATAAACTATGAGAAAAAAATAACGGAGTGATAAAATGATACTTGATAGACTTACCTTTATAGAAAATAAGTATGAAGAGTTATCAGTTAAAATCAGTGATCCTTCCATAATGGCCAATCAGAAAGAATGGCAAAAGTTATGTAAGGAGCATGCTGAGCTTGAGCCTATAGTTAATGAATACAAGAATTATAAGAGTATATTAGAGGAGCTTGAAGGAAGTAAAGAGCTTTTTAATGAGGAAACTGATAAGGATATGAAGGATATGATACAGGAGGAGATAAAATCTCTTGTAAAGCAGCAGGAAGAGTTAGAAGGAAAACTTCAGATACTTCTTCTTCCTAAGGATCCTAACGATGATAAAAATGTATTTATTGAAATAAGAGGCGGTGCAGGCGGAGAAGAGGCGGCTTTATTTGCTTCTAATCTTTTTAGAATGTACACTAGATATGCTGAGAACCATAGATGGAAGGTTGAGCTTATGAGCTCAAATGAAACAGATATTGGAGGGCTTAAGGAAGTAGTCTTCATGGTAAGAGGGTCCGGAGCTTATAGTAAGCTAAAATATGAAAGCGGCGTTCATAGAGTTCAGAGGGTTCCAGATACTGAATCCAGTGGCAGAATACATACTTCTACTGCAACAGTGGCAGTACTACCAGAGGTAGAGGATGTTGATGTGGAAATTAATGAAAAGGACTTAAGAATAGATGTTTTCAGATCCTCAGGTCATGGTGGACAGAGCGTAAATACAACAGATTCCGCTGTTAGAATTACTCATCTTCCTACTGGAATGGTTGTATCCTGTCAGGATGAAAAATCTCAGCTTAAAAACAAAGAAAAAGCTATGAAAATTCTTATGGCTAGGCTATATGAAAAGGCAGAGGCTGAAAGAAGCGCTGGCATAGCAGAAGATAGAAAGAGCCAGGTAGGAACTGGTGATAGAAGTGAAAGAATCAGAACCTATAACTATCCCCAAGGGAGAGTTTCAGACCATAGAATTGGGCTAACCCTATATAAGCTTGAATCCTTCTTAGAAGGTGATCTAGATGAGATGATTAACGCTCTTATCACCTATGATCAAGCTGAAAAGCTTAAGCTTATGGGAAACAATGATGCGATATAATTTTTAAGCCCTACATTTTTGTAGGGCTTTGTTTTTTAGGTATATTGGGTGATATAAAATATTAAGTGCCAGCTGAATTTTGAGGTGAGGTTATGGATATATTTAAAGCATATGAAAAACAGAGAAGATACCTTAGAAGATTTAATATAGTTATGGTTTTTTTAGCACTATTTCTCCCTGGGGTGGTATATTATACTGGTAAAACCAGTGGATTTTTTCTATACTATTTAATTTTTTTAGAGATTTTAATTTTTACTGCAGTATTCATAACAAAGGATAATGAATCTTTGGAGTTTGACATTGTTCAAAATAAAATCATTTTAAAGATGGGGATTTTTAAAAAGAAATATCCTATTTTCTGCGAAAAAATTGCCATTGTCCATACGGAGGATGAAAATTATGATTTGAAGCTTTTGGTGATTACCACTCAAAGGCTAAGAAATAAATTTTTTAAACCTGTGACAAAGGGAACATTGAAAAGGTATCCTATACTTCTCAATGAATTTGTTAGGATAAAAAGGCTTAATCCTGAATTTACATATTATTTTTTTATGGTGAAAAAGGGCGGCTTTTATAAGTACGAGCTTCTTCAAAGCCTTTATAAAAACTGTGCTAATACAATCTTTACTGACAGCAGCATTGTCAATATTAAAAAGATACAATATAGATAAAACTACATATTTGGTAATATTCCTCCTTATATAAAAATAGAAATAAACTATGGAATAAGGAGGATTTACTATGTTTAGATATATTTATATAGTGCTGCTATCCATGGGGATTTCCCTATTTGGAACCATGGTAGGAGCTTCTATTGGAGTTATAATTAAAAAACCAAGCAAAAGTATTCTGAGCTATATTATGGGACTAGCTGGAGGCCTTATGCTGGCAGTGGTAGTGTTTGAGCTCATACCTGAGGCAGTAGATAAGATAAATATACCAAGGACTATTGCTTTTTATAGCTTAGGTATAGCTATAATAATGTTAATTGAGTTCATCTTTTCAAAAAAACAAGGAGAGAAAAGCTATAAACAAATAGCATTTATTACTGCATTAGGTCTTATGCTTCACAATCTCCCAGAAGGAATAATTATGGGTTTCGGATTTTTAGTAGAAGAAAGCTTAGGAATTGAAATGAGTATTATAATTGCCATTCATGATATTCCTGAGGGAATTGCTGTTACAGCTCCTTTAATGGCAAGCAAGGTAAAGCCATCAAAGATTATGCTCTATGCTTTTTTAACGGCTCTTCCTACAGCTTTAGGAGCAGCAATTGGGATATCATTAGGAGGCGTGTCCGAGTCTACTCTTGGTGCATACCTTGCCCTTGCTTCAGGTATAATGATGTATGTGATTTTTGGAGAGCTTATACCTGAATCCAATAAACTTTCCTCTGGAATAATGACTACACTAAGTGTTATAACTGGATTGACATTGGGATATATAATGCTAAACTTAATTTAGATATTTTTTACTTTCACAGTAAGGAAGAAGGGAACATTTTGAAGACAAAAATAGCTTTAGTTGAAGCAGGAAAAAATATGCATGCTATTAGTGAGGCGGCTTTGATAATTAAAAATGGAGGCTTAGTGGCATTCCCTACAGAAACTGTATATGGCTTAGGAGCTAATGCTCTTTCAGAAGAAGCGGTAAAAAAAATATTCCTTGCAAAGGGAAGGCCTCAAGACAATCCACTTATAATACATGTGGCAGATAAGGATATTACTCCCTATGCACAGGATGTTCCAGATATAGCCAAGAAGCTAATAGACAACTTTTGGCCGGGGCCTTTAACGATAATAGTGAAAAAATCATCTATAGTACCTTCTGCAACCAGTGCTAACCTGGATACAGTTGGCATAAGAATGCCTTCTGCAAAAATTGCTTTAGAATTAATTAAAGAAAGCGGAGTGCCTATTGCGGCTCCTTCTGCAAATATCAGTGGAAAGCCCAGTCCTACAGATTTAGAGAGATGTGTAGAGGATTTAATGGGACGAGTTGATTATATATTAGGAGGAGAAATTAGCTCTGTTGGTATAGAATCTACTATAATTGACTGCTCTGTGGATCCACCCTGTATATTAAGGCCTGGTGCAGTGACTTTAGAAATGCTACAGAGCCTTCAGGAGGATATTTATATAGATCCGAGCATTATGGAAAAGCCATCGGTGGATTTGAAACCAAAGGCTCCAGGGATGAAATATAGACATTATGCTCCAAAGGCTAAAGTGAAAATAATAGAAGGAGATTTAGAAAAAACTATTGAAAAAATCAACAAAATGGTGTTAAATTATATAGAACAAAATTTAAAGGTAGGAATAATGGCTACAGAAGAAAGTAAAAATCTTTACCCTAGGGGAGAGGTTATATCCCTAGGTAGCAGAGAGTCCTTAGAAGAGATCGGTAAGAATCTCTTTGAAACCTTAAGGGTTTTTGATGATAAGGGAATGGACATAATCCTATCGGAATCTTTTGAAAGAAAAGGTATAGGCGTAGCTGTTATGAATAGATTAACCAAGGCAGCAGGCTACGATATAGTAAATATTGATTAAGGAGGTCCTATGAAGGTTTTATTTGTTTGCACAGGTAATACTTGTAGAAGTCCTATGGCTGAAGCAATATTTAATAATAAAGTACAGGGTAGTAATCTTAAGGCAGAATCTGCTGGGCTTTCTATACTGCCTGGAAGCATAGCTTCTAGAAATAGTGCCACCTTAGTAGGTGATAAGCTTAAGATGGATATAAGCTCTAGAAGAGCTCAAAGCCTTATGAAGAATCATCTTGAGTCTAATGACATCATATTAACTATGACTAATAGGATAAGTGATATCATTAAGAAAAGTTACCCTCAATATACCCATAAGATCTTTTCTTTAAAAGAGTATGTCGGCGTAGAAGGAGAAATTTCTGATCCTTACGGTGGCACTATTAAGGTTTATGAGAAAACCTATGATGAGCTTAATGAAATAATAGCCATATTATTGGCTAAAATAGAAGGGGATAGTAATTTATAGGCTTACTATCTCTTTTTTTACAAAAAAAGGAGTTGTAGTATATGAAAATAGCTATTGGAAGCGATCATGGTGGTTTTAGACTGAAAAATGAAATTGTAGAACATCTTAAGTCTAAAGGGATAGGTTACAAGGATTTTGGGACTTACAGTGAAGAATCCTGCGATTATCCTGATGTTGCTTTAGAGGTTTCTCAAGGTGTAGTAAATAAGGACTATGATTTTGGAATATTGATTTGTGGTACAGGAATTGGGATAGGAATTGCTGCAAATAAAGTTAAAGGAATAAGAGCAGCTTTATGTCATGATACCTTCAGTGCCCATGCCAGCAGAGAACATAACAACGCAAACATCCTTACAATGGGAGAGAGAGTTATAGGTACAGGACTTGCTTTAGATATAGTTGATATATTTTTAGCTAGTGAATTTCAAGGAGATAGACACCTTAGAAGAATAGACAAAATTTCAGCTATAGAAAAAAATAATAAATAAGTTATTAATAAATAATACTATATATATGATAAAAATCACTCTTTAGGGGGAATAAAAAATGAGTAAAGTTACACAAATACAGCATCCTTTAATAACACACAAATTAGCCTTTATCAGAGATAAGAATACTGGCTCTAAGGACTTCAGAGAATTAGTAGAAGAAGTTTCTATGCTTCTTGCATATGAGGTTACAAGAGATTTGCAGACAGAAGAGGTTGAAATTGAAACGCCAATTTGCAAAACTAAATGTCAGATGCTATCTGGAAAGAAAACAGCTATTGTTCCTATATTAAGAGCTGGACTAGGAATGGTTGATGGTATGTTAAAGCTTATACCTGCAGCTAAGGTTGGACATATAGGCTTATACAGAAATGAAGAAACCCTTCAGCCTGTGGAGTATTTCTGCAAGCTTCCTCAGGATATATCGGAAAGAGATGTTATAGTTGTTGACCCAATGCTTGCTACTGGGGGATCTGCTGCTGATGCCATTACTCTCTTAAAGAAAAGAGGGGCTAAGAATATTAGGCTGGTATGCTTAATTGGTGCTCCAGAGGGAATAGCTATGGTTCAGAAGTCTCATCCAGATGTAGATATTTTTCTTGGAGGTATTGATGAAAAGCTCAATGAGCATGGATACATAGTACCAGGTTTAGGTGATGCCGGAGATAGACTTTTTGGAACAAAATAATTAAGTTAATTTTATGGACTGTAGCCATGAGGCTCAGTCCTTGTATTTTGTTTACATTAAATATGTTGTAAGGTATAATAATTTTAATTGCTATAAAATACACTGTTATCTGTTATGATTTCAATGACCTAAAGAAAGCATTCATAAAAGAAATTTCATGGGGGTTTATGAAGCTTTACTGAAAAATGGGAGGAAAAAATGGATAAGATAAAAATATTAACAATATTCGGAACAAGGCCAGAGGCAATAAAGATGGCTCCACTAGTTAAAGAACTTCAAGGAAGAAAGGAATTTGACTCTAAAGTCTGTGTTACTGCTCAACATAGAGAAATGCTTGACCAGGTGTTGAATCTATTTGATATTATACCAGACTATGACCTGAATATTATGAAGGATAAGCAATCATTAACCGGGATCACCACAAGAGTTCTTAAAGGCTTGGAAGAAGTTTTTGAGAAGGAAAAACCCCATATGATTCTAGTGCATGGCGATACAACCACTACCTTTGGAGGTGCTTTGGCGGCCTTTTATCAAAGAATAAAGGTAGGGCATGTAGAGGCTGGTTTAAGAACCTTTGATAAATACTTTCCTTTTCCTGAGGAGATGAATAGAAAGCTTACTGCATCTATAGCAGATTTAAATTTTGCACCTACTAAAGGGTCAAAGGATAACCTTCTTAGAGAGGGTGTTGAAGAAAAAAGTATAGTAATTACAGGAAATACCGTGATAGATGCAATGTATCATACCATTGACAATGGATATACATTTGAAAGTGATGAGCTAAATTCAATAGATTTTGCAAATAAAAAGGTAATAATGATTACTGCTCACAGAAGAGAAAACTGGGGAGAGGGAATTGAAAATATTTGTTATGCCCTTAATAAAATAATTGAGGACAATGAGGATGCAGAGCTTGTATATCTTGTACATCTTAATCCTGTGGTTAAGGATGTGGTAAATCAGCATCTTAAGGATAAAGAAAGGGTGCATTTACTTCCTCCTTTAGATACTAAGGAAACTCATAATCTTATGAATAAATGTTATATGATAATGACAGATTCCGGAGGGCTTCAAGAGGAGGCTCCCCATCTTGGAAAACCTGTATTAGTCCTAAGAGATGTTACAGAAAGGCCAGAAGCTATAAAGGCTGGAACTGTAAAACTTGTGGGAACAGATAAGGAGAATATTATCAAAGAAGCTAACTTACTTCTAAAAAATAAGGAAGAATATGAAAAAATGAGCAAGGCTATAAATCCTTATGGGGATGGCAAGGCTTCTATTAGAATTGCCGATGCAATACTGAGCTATTTTAAATTAGAAAATATTAATGTTCAGGAATTCAAATAACTTAGAACGGAAGAGATAGTTAAAAAAATAACAATATAACTGGGGATATTGGGGCATATTTCCCATAAAAGATACTTTGATTAGAAAATTTGTAATGGTATAATATTTTTAGATAAAATTGATTTGTCTGAATTTGTTAGGAGGTTTGATGATGAGAGAAGTAGTTATTGCCAGTGCAGTTAGAACAGCTATTGGTTCCTTTGGTGGAAGCCTTAAAGATGTTCCTGCAGCAGAATTAGGAGCTTTAGTTATTAAAGAAGCAATAAACAGAGCTGGTATAAAACCTGAGCTAGTAAATGAGGTTTTAATGGGTAATGTTATCCAGGCAGGACTTGGACAAAACGTTGCAAGACAATGTGCTGTTAAGGCAGGCTTACCTGTTGAGGTTCCAGCTATGACAATTAATATGGTTTGCGGATCAGGGCTCAGAACAGTTTCCTTAGCAGCTCAGCTTATAAAGACAGGAGACGTTGATGTAATTGTAGCCGGCGGAACTGAAAGTATGTCAGGTGCTCCATATGTCCTAAAGGGTGCTAGATGGGGACAGAGAATGGGTGATGGAAAGCTTGTTGATACAATGATTAACGATGCTTTAACAGATGCCTTTAACAATTATCATATGGGAATAACTGCAGAAAATATTGCTGAGCAGTGGAATATTTCCAGAGAAGAGCAGGATGCCTTTTCTGTAAACTCACAAAATAAAGCAGAAGCAGCAATAAAAGCTGGAAGATTTAAAGATGAAATTGTTAAGGTAGAGATCCCACAGAGAAAAGGTGATCCTATAATCTTTGATACAGATGAATTCCCAAGATTCGGAGCAACACTTCAGGGATTATCTAAATTAAGACCAGCCTTTAAGAAGGATGGAACTGTAACTGCAGGTAATGCCTCAGGAATTAATGATGGAGCTGCTGCCTTTGTTATTATGAGTGCAGATAAGGCTAAGGAATTAGGAATAAAGCCTTTAGCTAAAATAGTATCCTATGGATCTAAGGGATTAGAGCCATCTATAATGGGTTATGGTCCTTTCCATGCCACTAAAGCAGCTTTAGAGGTAGCAAATATGTCTGTTGAGGACTTAGACTTAATTGAAGCAAATGAAGCTTTTGCAGCACAGAGCATTGCTGTTGCAAAGGATCTTAATTTTGATATGGACAAGGTTAATGTAAATGGAGGAGCAATAGCTTTAGGACATCCTGTTGGAGCTTCTGGGGCAAGAATTCTTGTATCCCTTCTTTATGAAATGGAAAAAAGAGATGCGAAAAAGGGCTTAGCTACACTTTGCATTGGTGGAGGAATGGGAACTGCTCTTGTGGTAGAAAGAGAATAGTCACATTTTCTTGGACAAGCTAATATTTAATAGTAATTTAGGCAGAGATAAAACTCTGCCTTTTCTTTTTATGCAGCTCTACCTTAAAATTATCCTTCACCAATTTTTTAAAACTATATATATTAATAATATAACTTTGAAGAAAAATTCTCTCTAAACTGTATAGATACTGTAAATGCTGTCCATAATCTATACTGTGATAGGGGGTATCAATCTTGAAGAGATATATTGCTGTTTTACTTCCATTATTTATATATAATGGAATGTTTCTTTCTGAAAATCAAAAAAATGTAAAGGAAAATGAAATAATATCAGAAACTATAATGGTTACTAATAGTGAGATTCTTGAGACTACAGTGAAGGGTGTTTATTACACAAGTAAGGATCTATTTACTGAGCTAAATGACTTAGGAAAGAAGATCACTGGAGAAGATTTAGAGATTCAGAAGGAAGAAAGCAAGGTTTTTACAATAAACATAGAGCAGAATTCTGTTTTGATAGAACTTAAAGGGGTCGTTTTAGAGGATAAGTCTGAGGTATCTGTAAAATTAACAGCTTTAAATAACAAAAGAAGCTTAGATTATTTGGAGAAATATCTTCATTATTATACAAAAAATAAAGAAACAGAGCCTAAATATTATAAATATCTAAAGGGAAAACTAAATAATAATAAGGTGGAAGTGAATAATGAGAGGGTAAAAACCGCCCTAAAAGCCATAGGTTTTAAAGCTGTAGATACTATTCCTATTACTAGCGGAATTACAGGTTATGCTTCCTTTAGAAAAAATATTTCAAAGGATAAAATCAACTTAAATTACTCCATTTGTAGTTATAAAACAGGTACTTATATATTTATTGGAACACCAATAATCGATGAAATTTATTAATTAAGCTGGAGGACAATATGGAAAAAATCATAATAAATGGAGGAAGAGGCTTAAATGGGGAGGTTTTAATAAGTTCTGCTAAGAATTCAGTGCTCCCAATTATTGCTGCATGCATACTTTGCCATGAAGAATGTATAATAGAAAATGCTCCTATGCTGGAGGATGTTTTTGTTATTTGTGAAGTGCTTAGGCATTTAGGTTGTGAGGTAGAAATTAATAAAGCTAATAATAGCATATCCGTTAACGCAAAAAATATTATAAATAAAGAACCTAATATTGAACTTATCCGAAAAATGAGGGCTTCTTTCTTGATTATGGGCCCAATGGTTGCTCGCTTTGGAAGCTTTAAGCTTTCCATGCCTGGAGGCTGTAACATAGGCTCAAGGCCAATAGACCTTCATTTAAAAGGATTAAAAGCTTTAGGTGCAAGGATAGATACTGGACATGGATATGTAGAGGTAGAAGTTAAGAGGTTAAAGGGAAACAAAATATATCTAGATTTTCCCTCTGTAGGAGCAACTGAAAACATTATGATGGCTGCAGTGTATGCTGAAGGAGATACAATCATTCAAAATGCTGCAGAGGAGCCAGAAATTTCAGACTTGGCAAGTTTTCTAAATTCTATGGGAGCAAGAATTGTAGGTGCTGGAACAGGTACAATTACCATCCACGGTATTAATAACCTTCATAGTACTGTATATAGACCGATTTTTGATAGAATTGAAGCTGGCACCTATATGGTGGCTGCAGCCATAACCAGAAGCAAATTTAAGATCGTAGGCTGTAATGAGGAGCATTTACGACCAATTATCTCAAAGCTTCAGGAATGCGGAATGAAAATCGAAACTAATCAAGAAGAAATGTTAATAGATGGCAGCAAGGCTTATAAAGCCATTGATATCAAAACTATGCCATATCCAGGCTTCCCTACAGATATGCAGGCTCAGATGATGAGTCTTATGTCTATAAACCAAGGAACTAGCATAATCACTGAAACAGTTTTTGAAAATAGATTTATGCAGGTTTCAGAGCTTTGTAGGATGGGGGCTATTATTAAAATAGATGGAAGAGTTGCAATAATTGATGGAGTTAAAAAACTTACAGGTAGTGAAGTTAAATCCTCGGACCTTAGAGCTGGAGCTGCACTGATTTTAGCAGGACTAACTGCAGAAGGCACCACCACCATAGGGGAGGTTTATCATATCGATAGAGGCTATGTTGCTATTGAAGAAAAATTAAAAGGGCTTGGGGCAGACATCAAAAGAATTAAATATTAATTTAAGTAATAATGAATTCACCTTTTTTATATAAATTATTATAAAGAAGGTGAATTCATTATGTATGGTAACTATTATAAAAAAAATAAAAGAGTAATTAATTTAAATTTTATTAAGCTTGGTTTAGGAATAGTATTTATTTTTCTTATCATTACTTTTTTTATTAAGAGGAACTTGGGCGAAGTAATAAAAGGTGATTATAAGGTCAACTCCTTTACTTTGGAAGGAGCAAATACTAAAACCTTTTCTGATAAGATTAAAGTTTATCTTACTGAAGAGGATAAGATAATAGAAATTAATATTGAAGAATATGTTATGGGTGTTTTAAGCGGAGAGATGCCACTTTCCTTTGAATTAGAGGCTCTAAAGGCGCAAGCAGTAGCAGCTAGGACATATGCATTGGGGAAAACCTTGAATAATTGCCAGAAGTCAAATGGGGCAGATATTTGTGACACTGTCCATTGTCAAGTATACAAAAGCAAGGAGCAGGTCCTTGCTGGCTTTGCTGAAAATAAAAGAGAAGAATACTATAGCAAGCTAACTGAGGCGATAGAAGGAACTAAGGGTCAGGTATTAAGTTATGATGGGCAGCTTGTAATGAATGCTCAATATTTTTCAACCAGCTGGGGAATGACTGAAGATAGTCAAAGTGTTTTTGGAAAAGAAATACCTTATTTAAAATCTGTAGTAAGTGAAGGTGAGGAAATATCTAATAGGTATAAAAGCAGCATATCACTTACTTTTGATGACTTTGTCAATAAGATAAACAGCAAATATTCTGAAGCTAAACTTACCACTAAGTCTTTAAAAAATCAGGTGGAAATAGTTTCAAGAAATAATAGTGGATCCGTAAATGAGATAAAACTTGGGAAGTTAGTGATTAGTGGTAAGGACTTTAGAGGAGCTTTAGGAATAAATTCTGCTAATTTCACTTTGAGCTTTAGCAATTCTAATGTTAAGATTGAGTGCTTTGGCTATGGCCATGGGGTTGGAATGAGTCAGTGGGGAGCGAGGGCAATGGCTATAAAAGGTAGCGGATACTCCGAAATTCTTACCCATTATTACAGTGGTGTTAAGATTCTGGAGATAAGCTTTAATAATTAATGTGATATATCATTATGAAAAAAATAATATTAACAAATAAAGACCTCTTTTAGATTGAATTATTAAAATTAATCTAAAAGAGGTTTTTTGTAAAATAATGACTAAAAATAGTAGAAAATTTTAGCAAAATAATTACTATAAAATGTATTTTTTTTCTTATCAGGGACAGACTGATTAGTGGAGGTGTTCATATGGACAAAAATTTCTTTCAAAAGTCTTCCAACTTTCTTAAGAAGGAGGGATTTTATGTAGTATTATTCCTATGTCTTTGCATAGTTGCTTCCGTAGCAGCTATTACCAGCAGGAATGCAAAGCTAAAGGCAGCTAATGTCCCTACTAATAATAGTGAGGTGACCCTTGATAGTAATGAGGAAGTAAAAACTCAATTACCTAATGCTGAGGTAGTTACCAATGAGGGAGAAAAAGACAAGGAAACAGCAAAAGATACTAAAAAATCTCAGCCTGAGGATAGTAAGGCTGTAGCTAGCACTTCAACTAAATTCTCAAATCCTGTTGAGGGTGACATTGTTAGAAGCTATTCCTATCCTAATGCTGTATGGTGTGAAACTATGGGTCATTATAGGAGCATCAAAGGTATAGACATTGCGGCTAAGACAGGGACTGATGTATTAGCTGTGGCTGAAGGTATTGTAGAAGAAGTTAATAATGACAAGACTGAGAGAGGCCAATATGTAACGATAAAACATAGTAATGGCTTAATATCACTTTATTCTAACCTTGATGAACAGGTATCTGTAAAAAAAGGGGATAAGGTTAAGCAAGGACAGGTCATTGGAAAAGTTGGAAAGACAGCAACAACCTTTATTGAGGAAAAGTACGGAGAACATCTGAACTTTCAGGTAATAAATACTACTAAGAATGAGCAGGTGGACCCTACTGGGTATATTTCATTAAAAACAGCCCAAAATAATCAATAATATTGTATCGGCCATTTTTCAACAATACAGAGAAAAATGGCTGATTCTAAAGTAATCCGCAGTAGTTATACTGCATATTAATAACTATAGAAATTAAGGAGGTAGCATTTTGAAGGACTACATCGAAGAAAGAGTTCTTGAAGTGGCTAATTACATTATAGATTCAAAAGCTACAATTAGAAAGACAGCAAAGGTTTTTGGTGTAAGCAAAAGTACAATTCACAAGGATATGACCGAGAGGCTCCCAAAACTCAATCCTTCCATAGCTCAGGAGGCCAAGCTTATCTTAGATTTAAATAAAGCGGAAAGGCATATAAGAGGCGGAAAAGCTACAAAATTAAAATATAAAGCTATTGAAGGATAAATTTATTATATGTATAATATTATAAGATAGAAAAGCTGTGTATAAGAGCTTAACTGCGTAAAAACAAATTAAATGATGGATTTGGGAGTGACTTATTATGTGGTTTTTGAGTATGGGTACAGATATGGGGATTGATTTAGGTACTGCCACGGTATTGGTATACTTAAAAGGTAAGGGGGTTATCCTGAAGGAACCTTCTGTAGTAGCTATTGACAGGAATACTAATAGGATATTAGCTGTAGGTGAAGAAGCTAGAAAAATGATTGGCAGAACACCTGGAAATATTGTAGCCGTTCGTCCTTTGAAGGATGGTGTTATCTCTGATTATGATATTACCGAAAAAATGCTAAAGTATTTTATTAGAAAGGCCTGTGGAAAGAGAAGAATTTCTGCACCTAAGGTTATGGTCTGTGTGCCATCTCAAGCCACAGAGGTGGAAAAAAGAGCAGTTATTGATGCAGCTAGAAATGCTGGAGCAAAGAGGGTTTTTCTTATTGAAGAGCCTTTGGCGGCTGCAGTAGGTGCTGGAATAGATATTGCAAAGCCTATGGGAAATATGGTAGTTGATATTGGTGGAGGAACCACAGATATAGCAGTGATTTCCTTAGGGGGAGTAGTGGTACGATCATCTATAAAAATTGCTGGAGATAAGTTTGATGAAGCTATAGTTAAGTACATAAGAGCGAAGCATAAGCTTATGATAGGTGAAAGAACCGCTGAGGAGCTTAAAATTAATGTTGGTTCTGCATATCCAGATTTAAGGCATGAATCTATGAATATAAAGGGACGAAATCTAATTACAGGCCTTCCAGACAATGTTGTGGTAGGTACTGATGAAATGGTTGAAGCTCTGGAGGATACCGTTAAGCTCATTGCTGATACTGTTCACTCAGTATTAGAAAGAACTCCGCCAGAACTTGTAGCAGACATAATAGAAAATGGTATTATGATGACCGGAGGCGGTGCCCTTTTATATGGCCTAGATGTACTAATAGAGAAGAAGACCGGAGTTAATGTAACCTTTTCCGAGGATGCTGTTGGCTGTGTTGCATTAGGTACTGGTATGGTGTTATCCTACCTAGATAAGCTAGAGGTTGCTATTTCCGATAGTGAAGTATCTATGATTGAATAATGAAAATAAAGTAAAGGCTCAATACTTGAGCCTTTTTATTTTTTATTTTTATTAGCTTTCCAATTTTGAAAGATAATAGCTGTGAAGGAGACCATCAACGATAACCTTGGCTATATCGAAAATTAAACTTAATCTTATTGCACTTGTGGTGAAAAAGTCTGCCTTGTGACAGGAATCTACTATCCCGATAATCGAAGCTTCTCCTACATC
>JAEXZL010000059.1 GCA_023451395.1 Bacillota bacterium
AGAGCTATTAGAAGAATAATCCCAAAGGGAATTTGATTAACTTTTTTCCTTTTACTCCTGGTAGCTGAAGAACTTCTAGAGGAAAGCTTTGTTTCAGACATTATTTCACCCCCGAATTGTTTGTTAATTAACTAACTTATCTACTTGTTTATTGTATCACTAAAATGGATAATTTTATCATTAGCTTTACTGATATAACATTAGACTTCATTATACATTTTAACATTTATTCAAATTTATGTAGTATAATGAGGATATTATGATTTTCTATTAGGGGTGATTTAGAATGAATATAAATTATTTAATTTCTTTCTTGACAGCTATTGAGCAGAACAGTATATCTAAAGCAGCTTCTAGTCTACACTTGACACAATCAGCTCTCAGCCAGCAGCTTCAGAGCATAGAAAAAAACCTGGATTCTACACTTTTAATCAGGAGCAACAAGGGTATAGAGCTCACTGAAGAAGGAAGTATCGTTAAAAATTATGCAGAATCGCTGGTGAATATATATGAAAACATGCTTAAAGAATTAGATGAATGTAGAAAATCTAACATATCTACTTTAAAGATTGGAGCCTGCAGTGCTGTGGGACAATATATGCTCCCCTGTACACTGCATTTATATAAGAAAAACCATGATAAAATAAAATTCAATTTAAAGGTAGAGGAAAATAAAAGAATCATCGATGGTGTTTTAAACTATACATATGATATTGGCTTTATTGACGGAAAGATGGACGCATCTTCTCTTGAATCTATAGATATATGTTCTAATCACATGGTGCTGGTTTCTTCATCCTCACTTAACATCGATAAAGAAATTCTTTCTTTAGAAGAGATAATTGGTTATCCTCTAATCCTGCCATCTAGTGGAACAGCCTATAGGGAAGTTATAGACGCAATGTTTTCTGTAAAAGGAATAAAGAATCCAACCATTGAGATGGAACTAGATTCTATAGAAGCTATAAAAGCGTCTATTACTGCTAGTCAATGTTTATCTATTCTACCCTTTAGCTCAATAAAGAAAGATGTTTATCTAAAGGCTCTGAAGAAGTATGAGATAAAAGAAAATAAGCCCTCCTGCAATATATCTATGATATATAGCAAAAAGGCTTTGTCCCGTAAAGAAATTAATGATTTTATAAGATATATAAAGCTATATGGAAAAGAAACCTTTTGCTAGCGAAAGGTTTCTTTTTTTATATTAATATACCATATTCCCTGTTCTTCCTCTATTAATACCTGAGCATTCATATTTAAAAAATAATCCTTTATATTGCTGCATGAACAGCTATGATCAGTAATAATAGTAAAGCTTTCTCCTATGTTAATCTTTCCATAATTGATCTTAGCTTTAATTAAAGGTATAGGGCATATATCTCCTACACAATCTATAGAACGCTCCTCCATAAATCCACCTCTTCTCTTAAAATTGACACTTTAAATTTACAATTAATCAAAGGGAACTGTCCATATTAATTACATTTATAGTACTTATACGACTTTTCATTACTAGCTTTCTAAGGAAGGGATTGTACATAAAAGGACACTTTAAAAGCATTAAGATAATCTTAAGCCGTAGCTTAAAGGTTAATGTATTATATAGCTTATTAGGATAAAAGCTTCTTCTTACCATGGATGCAGCTCCATCAGCAGCTATTACATATTTCGCCTTGGCTTCCTTAACTACCCCATCTTCTAAATATTTTATTTCAAAGTAATCACCATTTCTTTTAATCTGCCTACACTGGCTATTATTATGAACTTCTATATTTTCAGGGATAAGTGACTTAAGCCATAGATCAAAGCTGTGCCTGTCTAGGTTTAAATACAGCCTTTGATAATTACAGCTATCTCCCGTATCTAAATCTATGGTCCTTACAGAAAATATCTGTGGGTCCACCAAAATATCCTTAGGTAAATTCAGTTCAAACCTTGCTAGTGCCTTCTGGGCATCTGGAGCTAAAAGTCCACCACAGGGCTTCATAAAGCCTTCTTTGTGCATATCCTCTTTTTATCCAGAGCTATAACTTTAAAATTTCTATCAAGGAGTCTAGCAGCCATTGCACCTGCCGGGCCAAGGCCAATAAATAGCTATATCATACATGTATCTCATCCTCTCTATAATTCTCTTACCGGTCTACCCTCTATATATCCCCGATATCCTTGGGGTTCCATTTGAAAACAAGGTCCATCCTCCTCTGCCCACTTATATCCATATACCTTCGGATCATAATTATCAATGGACTTAACTAAATCGCAAACATATAGCTGAAAATCATCGTCATCAAAGGGCTCTCCTTGAAATATCATCATTTTACATGGTGGTAGCGTCATAATTTCAAAGCCTTCAGGAACAATTCCAGGGTAATCATTTGGTACCTCAACACCCTGAACATACTTTGAGGTTCCTTCTTTTCTAAAATTATCCGGCAGCCATAATCCTACGGGCTCATATAAGGCTTCTTTTATGCTGCAAAGAATTCCCCATACTTCTACCCCTACTTCTTCTGTATACTTAAAATAATCCTCTGCCTCCAGACCACTTTTAAAGATAAGCTTTCTTTCTGGAAAGTACATTACCTGTACAAAGAAATTACTTGGCTTTATAGCTTTATAGCTTTTCACATTTACATCTCTGTTTAACAATTACTTATCCTTAATTGGATAATATTTAAATAAGCAAATGGGAGGAGTGTTATCCTTATATTTTTTAGGGGCTATGCCAAACTCCTTGATAAAGGCTCTTGTAAAGCCTTCATGAGAATCAAAGGAAAACTCCATTGCTACATCTACTACCTTCTTTTCACTATCTCTTAATTCAATTGCCGCACCGGATAAACGTAATAATCTAATATATTCAAAAGGACTCTTACCAATTAATTCTTTAAATATCTTTGCCGAGTACCAAGGTGAGTAATTAGCTTCTTGAGCCAATTCATGTAATGTAATATTATTATTTAAATTAGTCTCTATATATTTCTGCATTTTTTGTACTGCATTTATTTTTCGCCACTCATCCAAATTTATCACTTCCTATTACTTTAAAAAATCCGTTAAATCTCCGCTATAAGTTAATGTCAGTCTATGCATAGCTCGTGTACAGGCAATATATAATAAGCTTCTATCATATTCTGATCGATAGCTTGCATTATTAACCTTTGGAATAATAACCTCATCAAACTCTAGTCCTTTAGACATGCTAGCTGTTGTTATGGTCACTCCAGTTATAAATTTTGTACTACTTTTATCCAGGACATTTACTTCATAGTTCTTAGATAAATGGCTATAAATCTCTTCTACTACTTTTTCTATCTTGCAAATGATCCCCAAATTAGAGTAATCACTTTCCTTAAATCTATCTATTTGTATTTTTATTCTATTAATCTCGTCATCTATATCACTGCACTTAATTATTTTCGGATCTTCTCCATGCCTTTCTAAGGGCTCTATTGCACATTCTTTAATATTCTTAGCAAAATTAATGATTTCATAGGAGGATCTATAGCTTTTGTTCAATTCTATAACCTTAGAATTTTTAAATAGTCCACATAAGATGTCTAGGGTATTTAAATTATAGGGGTTAACCGATTGATAAAAATCTCCTAATATTGTTTTATTGCATTTATATAGCTTATTGATTATGGCATATTGTATTGGTGTATAGTCCTGCATTTCATCTATTACAACATGCTTAACATCAGCTTCCTCTTTTATTCCCTCAACAAACATTTTTAAATAAATGTATGGATATACATCATTATTTTCTATTCTATTGTCTCCTTGATAATTAAACATTTCTTCTCTATTTATATATTTATAAAAATCATTATATAGGCTTAAAACACTACTAATTCTAAACATCTCTGAAATGATTTTTATTATGCTATTCTTCGTGGGAATCTTATCCTTAAAAATATTATCAACCTGAATTTTTTCTAGGATATCATTAGCTATTTTATTTATTCTGTCAGAAATAGAATACCTTTTATAGGCATCATATCTTCTTAATATAAATTCCTTTGATATTATTTTACCATTAATTTTATAATCCACAGGATAAAAATAATTATTATTCACATATTCAATAAACTCATCTAAAAGCTCAACAAATTCCATTGAAGCTTTAAATCTTATTCTTTGGGTTTTATTATCATCGCTTTTATCTACAAGCTCATTTAATACCTCTAAGTAATCTTCAAACTCTATTTCATTTTCAGTATATCTTTTAGCAATATCTCCAAAGCTGCTTTCTACAATCTCCTCTTCACCTAGCTCCGGTAATACATTTGAAATATAGTCTCCAAAGACTTTATTGGGGGATATTATAACTATATCCTTCGCTTCTAGAACTTCCTTATATTTATACAGTAAAAACGCTACTCTATGAAGTGCTATAGAGGTTTTTCCCGAGCCTGCTACTCCTTGAATAATAATTACCTCTGAAGGGTCTCTGATAATTTCATTTTGCTCCTTTTGAATAGTTGCAATAATAGTCTTCATTCTTTTATCAGAACTTGTCCCAAGCTCTCTTTGTAGTATATCATCACCTATACTTAAAGAGCTGTCAAAGGCATATTGCAGCTTACCACCTTTTATTTTGAACTGTCGCTTTAAGGTTAACCTCCCATATATCTTCCCTACTGGTGCTTCATAATAAGCTTCACCTATTTCAAAATCATAGTACATACTAGCAATTGGTGCTCTCCAATCATAAACTAACATATTACTATCCTCGTCTACAAAGGCACCACTGCCAATATAAAAAGCCTCCTCCTCATCAAATTCCATATCATAAAAATCTATTTTAGCAAAAAAGGGACTATCTACCATTGTTTCAATTTTATTTTTCTGCTTCACAAAAGCTTCTCCCGAGGATACTACCTGGGAAATAGATCGTTCATTTGAAAATATCTCCTTGGAATCCATATCACTCTTATTTTCCCACAGGTATTTCATGGATTCTTTAAATTCATCTTCATACTTTTTAATTGTTCCTTGTAAATCATTAAGGTAACTATTAAGTTTGTTTAATACTCTATTTAAATAGCTTTTATCATCATCATAATTAACCAATTTTTATTTTCATCCTAAATAAACAAATATATTAAAAGCTCACCTATAAATATTATTACTTTACTTGTGTATTTTCTTGACTCTCCTTGCTATAAAATCTCTTTATAGGAGGCATTTTCTTACTTTTATTTACTATAAAAAAACCTTCACAATACATTACTGTACTGTGAAGGTAGTATATCAAGATCTTATATTTTAATTTCATATATAGCTTAAGTATTCTATTCTTTAATGATATATCGCTGGAGCGATATGATATAAGGCTACGCCGCATGATATAATATCCGCTCCAACATATACGAAGCATACATCAATAGGTAAAATTTAAATGAAATAAGATATATAAAAAAGGGATTTAATTTTAACTAAAAGATTTCGTGAAGCTTGCCTCTTTGTGGCAAGTGAAGTTATGGCTGCGCCACAGTGAAGTATTGTTCTTATGCACAATGTGAAGTTAAGTGTGTCACTCACGTCCGTAGACACTTCACTGCTCCCAGAGCAACTTCTCTTGCGAAGCAAACTTCACGTGGCGAAAGGCACACTTAGTTCAAAAAAGACCACATTTGTCTATGAGACAAATGTGGTCTTTTTTGTGGCTCCGCGGAGAGGGCTCGAACCTCCAACCTATCGGTTAACAGCCGAGTGCTCCACCATTGAGCTACCGCGGAATACAGACCTGGCAACTTCCTACTCTCCCACAGGGTCTCCCCTGCAGTACCATCGGCCCTATAAGACTTAACCTTCGTGTTCGGAATGGGAACGGGTGTTACTCTTACGGCATCATCACCAGATGCGATTCT
>JAEXZL010000176.1 GCA_023451395.1 Bacillota bacterium
TCCAGGTTCTTTATTACTGTTTCCTCTTGATCATAACTTTTAGTAACCTTTCGCAATTGAACGAAAACATCGTCTTTCACACCTTAACATCCCCTTTATATTTTTATCTTAGATACATTAAAAAGAAAAAACCCCCTAATGACTTTAAAGCCAAAAAGAAGTTAAATTATTGATTTAGCTTATAATTATTATATAAAAATGAATAATTATAACATACTTGAATATACTATAATTGTTTTTAAATAACAATAGTTTTAATAAAAAATTTTTTAGTTATTTTAGGAAATTTTTTATATGCTTTTAGTCCTTCGGGCAAAATCCGTAAACTTGAATTTATCAGGCCTATGCCTTGATTCAGTATATTGAAAAAGTCTTGTGTCATCTAAGTAGGTAAAGCTCTTAACCACCACTACCATATCAAAACCATCACAGTCTAAAAGCCTTCTATCTTCTTCTGTACAAGCCTCTACGGTTATCTCCTTTTGAGCAAAGCCAATTTTTAATCCAAGGTCTTTCTCAATATATTCATAAATTGAGTTTTTACAAATCTCTTTAGTTAAATTATTGAGGATTGTTCTATTAAAATAATCCTTATCTAATATAACTCTCTTTCCCCCAATTTCTCTTGATCGAACTACCTTCCATAGCTCATCCTGATCATTAAGCTCTAAGAGTTTTCCATATTGTGAATCCCCACCTAGCACCTTAAGCTCATAAAGAATGGTTCTTACCTTAGTGTTCATATCCTTAGATAATTCCTTAAAGCTTGTTATTCCAGACACAGGAAAATTAAACTTATTAATATCTAAAATAAGGGAACCCTTCCCTTTAATTTTATGAATATAGCCTCCCTCTTCTAGGAGATTTAAGGCCTTTCGTATTGTATCTCTAGAAACACCATATTCCACCATGAGCTCCTTTTCTGAGGGAAGCTTTGAATTAATTTCATATTCCATTTTTTCAATTTTATTTAATATACTGCTGTATATGCATAAATATTTACTATCCATCTATATCACCGATATAATTTTAACATCGCCCTTATTTTTTTTCAAGATAATATACTAAGGACTCATAAGCTCTTAACTTCATTGCTTTTGTTAATTTAGGTGAGCTTTTATAATTTGATAAAAGGGCCTCTCCTTCAAAAAGCTCTTCATCTAGAATACCGCCTAACTCTACAGTTAAATTTTCTTTATAAAAATTATTTATTACTAAAAGCTTATTCCCCTTGTATTCTCTAAGATAGGCAAAGATGGAGGGATGCTCCTTAAGTATTGGATTAAAGCTTCCATAAGCCACAACATCTAATTCTTTTCTAAGGCCTATAAGTCTTTTATAGTGATATAACACTGATTCCTCATCCTTCAAAGCCTCTTCTGCATTGATCCATCTATAATTTTCTGAAGGCTCTATCCATGGGATACCATCAGTAAAACCTCCATTCTTCTCACCATTCCACTGCATTGGTGTTCTGGAATTATCTCTTGACTTATTCTTTAATATCTCAATTATTTCCTCTGGGCTTTTCCCCTCTTCAAGGAGAATATTATAGTAATTAATGCTCTCCACATCCCTATAATCTTCTATTTTACTATAGTATGGGTTAGTCATAGCAAATTCCTCGCCCTGATATATAAAAGGCGTTCCTCTTAATAAATTCATCGCAGTAGCAAGCATTTTTGAAGATTCTACAAGATACTCCTTATCATCACCAAAGCGAGAATTAGCTCTAGGCTGATCATGGTTATTCCAGAATAGAGCACTCCATCCCTGCCCTTCCTCCATTCCTTTTTGCCAATGAATAAGAATCTCCTTTAGCTTCATAAAATCAAAGGGCATTAACGTCCATTTATCCCCATCCTTATAATCCACCTTAAGATGATGGAAGTTAAATACCATGGACAGTTCTCTTTCTTCAGGATTTGTATATTTAATACAGCTTTCCAATGATGTAGAGCTCATCTCTCCCATGGTTATAATCCCTTCCTCGCTTCCATAGCTCTTCCTGTTTAATTCCTTCAAGAAGCTGTGGATTTTAGGACCATCAGTATAAAATATTCTCCCGTCCCCTTCTAAATCATCCTTTAACTCCTGAGGCTTGGACACAAGATTAATCACATCGAATCTAAAGCCCTTAACCCCTTTATCCATCCAGAACCTCACTATGTCATAAAGCTCTTCTCTAACCTTTGGATTATCCCAATTAAGGTCTGCTTGTGTTACATCAAAGAGGTGAAGATAGTATTCCTTAAGCTCAGGTACATATTCCCATGCAGATCCTCCAAATTTAGACTCCCAATTACTAGGGGCCTCTCCATTCTTAGGCTTTCTGAAAATATAATATTTCTTGTATTCCTTATTGCCCTTTAAAGCCTCTTGAAACCAATGATGTTCTATAGAGGTATGATTAAAAACTAAGTCTAAAATTATCCCAATACCTCTTTCTCTTCCTTCTTCAATGAGCTTCTGAAAATCCTCCATTGTTCCATAACTAGGATCAATACTTCTATAATCAGATACATCATAACCATTATCCCTTTGAGGAGAAGGATAAAATGGCGTAAGCCATATATAATCTATTCCTAAAAACTTAAGATAATCGAGCTTCTCTATTACTCCCCTTAAATCTCCTATTCCATCACCCTTTGTATCCTTAAAGGATTTTGGATATATTTGATATACTGTACTTTTTCTGAAATCTATCATGAATAATCTACTCCTTTTTGTAAAAATAATTCTACTTAAAGGGAAGGCACTGATAAAGCTTATCCCTACTAACCCTTTAAGGGGCTATACGATTATATTGAAGAAAGGAAGGCTTTTACCCCTTCCTCATCTTACCTATGCCTTGGCTCTAGCCTTGGATTTGCTCTCTAGAATCTCGTATTGCTTTACTCCAACCTTCCTTTTAGAGAATATAAGTGTTAGTGTAAAAGGCACAGCTATTGCTATTACCATTGCTATAAAGAAGGAAAGAATAAACTGTGGTTTTATAGATAGTATTCCTGGTATGCCTCCAACCCCTATGGAAAAGGCCATAACCCCAGAGCCTACTGACATTATTGCTGCCAATGAAGAACCAATCATCGCAGCTAAGAAAGGATATATATATTTTAAATTAATACCAAACATTGCTGGTTCTGTAACCCCTAAATAACAGGAAATTGTTGCGGGTATTGATACCTGCTTTTCCTTTTCATCTTTTCTATTTAAATAAATCATTGCAAGTACAGCAGAACCTTGAGCTATATTTGAAAGTGCAATCATCGGCCAGAGGATTGTCCCCTCAAACTCTGCTATAAGCTGTAAATCTATAGCATTGGTCATATGATGAAGCCCTGTTATAACCAGCGGTGAATATACAAAGCCAAATATTGCTGCAAATAGCCATCTTAAATTTGAAGTAAGCCCTGAGTAAACAATAGAGGAAATAAATGAGCCTATTTTCCAGCCTATTGGTCCAAGTATTGTATGAGCTATTAATACTGTGGGTAATAATGATAAAAATGGTACTACTATCATTGATAAATATGAAGCAACTCTATCTCTAAGCTTAATTTCTAGAAAAGCTAATAGGAAGCCTGCAAAAATTGCTGGTATAACCTGTGCTTGATATCCTATCATCTTAACCTGTGCAAAGCCAAAATCCCAGAAGGGAACATCTACTGCTCCTGCTACACCATAAGCATTAAGAAGCTGAGGTGACACCAGTGTTATACCTAAAATAATACCAAGTATCTGAGTGGTTCCCATCTTCTTAGAAATGGACCAGGTTATTCCCACAGGCAGGAAGTGGAATATTGCCTCGCCAATGAGCCATAGGAAAGCATGAGCCCCTGCCCAGAACTGAGAAACCTGTATAAGTGTCTTTGTCCCACCCTCTAAAAGCTTAATATCTCCAATAACATTTCTAAAACCTAGAATAAGACCACCTACGACAATTGCAGGAATAAGAGGGGTGAATATATCTGCCAAGTGAGAAATAAGCCTTTGTAGAAGGTTCATATTTTGTCTAGCTGTAGCCTTTGTAGCATCCTTTGTTACCCCTTCTACACCTGCTAAAGCGGTAAACTCATTATAAAAAAGAGGAACCTCATTGCCTATAATAACTTGA
>JAEXZL010000141.1 GCA_023451395.1 Bacillota bacterium
TCTCTGAGCAGATATCGACCGTAGGCAAAGAGGCTTCCGGGACGGGCAATATGAAGTTTATGATGAATGGTGCTCTTACCATGGCTACCTTAGATGGTGCTAATGTTGAAATTAAGGATGAGGTAGGGGAGGATAATATATTCCTCTTTGGACTTACAGAAAGAGAAGTCCTAGACTACTATAAAAGAGGAGGCTACAATGCTTGGGAGGTATGTAACAGCGATATCAGGCTGAAAAGAATCACCAATGACCTCATAAGCGGCAGATATTCTCAGGATAAGGACAAGTTTAAAACCATATATGAGCATCTTCTAACCTATAACGATGAATTCTTTGTTCTTAAAGATTTTGACTCTTATATAAATGCTCAGAAAGAAGTAGATAAGCTTTATAAAAATATATCTTTATGGCAAGAAAAGGCGGCTATCAATATAGGTCATTCTGGAATATTCTCTAGTGATAGAACTATTTTAGAATATGCTACAGGAATTTGGGGATCCAGCTTCTTGTACAAAAATTTGTAAATCCTTTTAAAAAGGTGATAGATTTTATGCTTCATAAGACAAATCAAAGGTGAGTGATAAAATGACTGGTTTTTATGCTAATCATAACTCTCAGCACTTAAACTATAGGAAACCCTTTGGAGCCTTAGAGGAGGGGACAGAGGTTACAATTACTATAGATACACAGGTCTGTGAGGAAGTATTTATTGAGATTGTTCACTTTGGGGGATTTTGTGAGAGGATAGCTATGGAGCCTTCTAAAAAGACAGAGCTTCATAGGGAGGATAAAAATAAAATTATAAGCTATAGCACTAAGATATTGCTTCAGGATGCAGGAATAGTTAATTACTACTTTATATTAAATAACAAAGGTAAAACCTATTATTATGGGAATAATAAGGAAAAGTTTGGGGGAGAGGGGCTTCTTTCTGGGGAAAGTCCCAATCCTTATCAGATAACAGTTTATAAGCCTTTTAAGGTTCCTGCATGGTATAAGGAGGGTATAATTTATCAGATTTTTGTAGATAGGTTTGCCAATGGAAATGAGGATGGACATATAGATAATCCTAAGAAAAACAGCTTTCTATACGGAAGCTGGGAGGATGAACCTATGTATATAAAGAATTCTCAAGGGGAAATTGAAAGATGGGATTTTTATGGAGGAAACCTTAAGGGAATTATTGAAAAGCTTAACTATATTAAGAGTCTTGGGGTTACCTGTATTTATTTAAATCCTATTTTTGAAGCTGCCAGCAATCATAAATATGATGCAGCAGACTATAAAAATATCGATCCTATGTTTGGGGACGATGAGACCTTTAAGGAGCTCTGCAGCAAGGCGGAGGAGCTTAATATGAAGGTGGTTCTAGATGGTGTATTCAGCCATACAGGTGCAGACAGCATCTACTTTAATAAGTATGGGAATTATCCTTCCTTAGGGGCATATCAGTCCATGGACTCCCCCTACTACAGCTGGTATCAGTTTAGAAATTATCCTGAAGAATACAAGTGCTGGTGGGGCTTTAAAAATCATCCTGACGTAAATGAGCTTAATAAGGATTATATGAACTTTATAATAAATGACGAGGATTCTGTAACTAGTAAATGGATGAGCCTTGGAGCTGCAGGCTGGAGACTAGATGTGGCAGACGAGCTTCCTGATGAGTTTATTAAGGTTCTAAAAAAGAAAATGAAGAAGCTTAGGGAGGATTCTGTTCTTATAGGAGAAGTTTGGGAGGATGCCTCTAACAAAATATCCTATGATGTAAAAAGGGAATACTTCTTGGGAGAAGAGCTAGACTCAGTAACCAACTATCCCTTTAAAGATGCCATCTTAGGCTTTTTAAGGGGAGAGCATAAGGCTGAAGATATTAAAAAAAGGCTTATGAGCCTTTATGAAAATTATCCTAAAGAGGCTTTCTATTCTTCCATGAATGTTTTAGGAACCCATGATACAGAAAGGATGTATACAGCACTTTCCTCTAGAGGAGAGATGGAAGGTAAAGAGCTTTTAAAGCTGGCGGTGGCCTTTCAGATGACCTTTCCAGGAGTTCCTCTTATATATTATGGAGATGAAGCAGGACTTAAAGGAGGAAAGGATCCTAAGAATAGGGCTCCCTATCCTTGGGGAAGAGAAGATCATCAGATCTTAGATCTATACAAAAAGCTTACAGCCATAAGAGCTAAGGAGGATGTATTTAAAAAAGGAGACCTGAACTTTTACTCCCTTGATGATGATATTCTTGCTTATGAAAGAAAATATGCACAGGATACAGCCTTTATACTTTTAAATAGAAGCACTCAGGAGAAAAAGGTAGTTCTTGAAGATAGATATATAAAAGGGAAAGAACTTATTACTGGAAAAGAGATAATAGCATCTAAGGAAATAACCCTGATGCCTCTAGAGGTAAAAATAATAGCACAATTAAATAAACAGCATAAGTAAAATTAATTATAGAAGCCTGTATCAAAGATATCATAAATATCTTGATACAGGCTTTAAATTTTACAGAGCAAATCTTTCTATAGCCCTGGCAGCACCATCTTCATTATTTGTAAGAGTTATAAAGGAGGAGAGGTTTTTAACCTCCTCTGAGCCATTTCCCATAGCTATAGGAAGGCCTACTGAGCTCAGCATATCTACATCATTAGAGCTATCACCTATGGCCATAATCTCTTCCTTTTTAATATTCAGAAAGTCTGCCAAAAGCAAAAGACCTTTACCCTTAGTGGCTGAATAAGAATTTACTTCAAGGTTTTTCCTATGAGAAGAGGTTATAGATAAGTTTCCTAAGGCTTTAATTTTATTGTAAAGAGTTGATTTTAAGTCTTGATTTTTAAATATTACATTTACTTTTTCTAGGGGGTAATTACTTTTAATAATAAAATCCCTTATATTTTCTACTGGGTATCTTGGCAGCAACCCATGTTTGGAACCGAGATAGTCATATAGATTTTCTATGGTAGCTTCCTCCATAAATAATTTTCCATCTATTGCTGCATCAAGAGTAACAGGATAAGCAGACACTAAATCTATAATTCTTAGAGCTTTTTCCTTAGAAAGACTTCTGGAAAAAAGCACTTTATCTTTTTGAATATCAATAACTTGGGCACCATTGGAGGTTATAGCATACTTTATCCCAGGAATAGATAAAAGTTCTTTTGCTAGCCCTTCCTTTGGTCTACCAGTAGTAGGAACTACCACAGTATCCATTTTAATTATTTTTTGCAATACTTTCTTGGTATAAGCTGTAATAATTTTATTATCATTTAATAATGTTCCATCTAAATCTACTCCAATTAGTCGTATCTTATTCAATATAGCTTCCTCCTACCCCAAAATAGTTTAAATATTTCAAATATATTTTAGTACACTTAGAATAATAAAACAATCTCTTAGAGGAAGCACTTTTCTATTGTTAGATTTTAAAAAGAATCCATTTGCAGGTGGACAGTTCATATTTCAATTCAAAGAATTTTTCAATTCCATTAATAGTAGTGGAACAGTGGTAAATCATCATGGGATTTCCGCAGAGCTTTTCCTTTTCTCTATGAATAACTTTATTTATTTTAATGACCTTATAGCTTTCATCCTTTTCAATATACCTAAATCGGATAGGATGGATACTACCACTGCGGTCTGTCCAGGTCACTACGTCTATTGGTTTTGCTACTACCTTCAATTTTAACAACCCCTTATAAAATGCTAGTCATTACCGGATAATCGGCCTCTCCTACTCCCCCGGTTATAGGCTTTATTCCTGAGTGAAGAAAGCTGCATCGAATGAGGGAATAGGAGCCAAAGCGCTGGCGTATTTCATCTACTGTTTTATCTAGAGCCTGTTGTTTTTCTATATTTCTTGTATTGAATAGGGATATTTGGCAAAGGTCACTGGTACAAAGTTCAGATATCCTTATCCCTAGCTTTCTGATTGGTTCACCACTCCACAGCTCATCAAAGAGCTTGCAGGCAATAGATGCAATTTCCTCCGTAGAATCTGTAGGAGTATAGAGCTTTTTCTGATGACCTCTTCCCATAAGGCTACTTCCTCTTATATACACAGACACCAAGGAACAACAATTTTCTGAATCTCTAAGACGCATGGCTAGGGACTCTGTAAGGGATAAGAGAACCAAGTGAGCTTCTCGGCGATTTTCCACGTCATAAGCTATGGTGGTGGAAGCTCCCATGCCCTTCATAGCTATATGATTAGATTCCGTTACAGGGGAATCCTCCAGTCCATTTGCATAGTTCCAAAGAAGAATTCCAAAACTTTTAAGCCTTAAGGTGAGAACTTCTTTATCATATCTTGCTAAGTCCCCTATGGTATAGATGTTTAGCTTATGAAGCTTAGGTGCAGTAGCACGACCTACCATATATAGATCCTCCACAGGAAGGGGCCACATCTTAGAGGGAATTTCTTCTGGAAAAAGGGTGTGCACTAAATCAGGCTTTTTAAAATCTGAGGCCATTTTAGCCAAGAGCTTATTAGAGGAAATTCCTATATTTACTGTAAAGCCAAGCTCTTTTTTTATTCTGTTTTTTATAGTATCCGCAAGTATTAGCTCATCTTCATATAGATTTTTCATATTAGAAAAGTCCATAAAGCATTCATCAACAGAAAACCTCTGTACCTTTGGTGAATATTCCTTTAATATAGAAACCAGGGCATTACTGCAGGAAATATAAAGGGAATAGTTTGGAGAAACTACCTTTAAACTAGGACATTTTTCATAGGCAGAATGAAGAGTTTCCCCTGTAGAAATTTTAAATTTTTTTGCAGGGATAGATTTAGCTAAAATTATTCCATGGCGAGTTTCCGGATTGCCTCCTACAGCAGAAGGAATTTTCCGAAGATCAAGGCTATCTCCTTTTTGAAGGCGGCTTACTGCCTCCCAGGATAAATAAGCGGAATTAACATCAATATGAAATATTAGCCTGCCCTTTCTCATAAAAATATCCATCCTTCCTTCAGGAGCTTTAAAACCTAAATATCTATTAAATATCTATATTATAGCGAACATATGTTCTTATGTAAAGACAAAATGAAAAATATTTATTTTTATTAAAATAAGTATGAATAATAACTATTTATAGATAATTAGTGTTACAATACTTATGCAACAAAGGAGGAATTTAAGTGAAACAAGAAAGAAAAATAGTTAAAGACAAAGGTTTAGTGCAAAATAAAGAAAAATCAATCTCTGAAGCAAAGAGGGAAATACAAAAGAATTTATCTAAATACCTTCTGGTATCGGATATGGATGGTACCCTTTTAAATAGTCAAAGTCTTGTTAGTTCAGAAAATATTGAGGCTATAAAAAAGTTTCAGGGAATGGGAGGGAGATTTTCCTTAGCAACCGGAAGACCTCAAGCCTTCACCTGGAGGGTATTAGAAAATGTAGAACTAGATGCCCCGGCAATACTTTATAATGGTGCTATCATATATGACTTCAAGGAAGATAGGGTAATTTGGGAAAAGACCTTCAAGGAGGATATAAAAAAGCTTGTTAAAAGCATATACGATTCCTTTCCTGAGGTTGGGATAGGTATAAGCTGCGGAGATAAATATTTTATACTAAGACATAATGACTCTACTATGAGAACTCAGAAGTCAGAGGGAGTAACCTATTATTCTGCTGACGAGAATTTTGCTAAGAAACATGAAAATACAATATTTTTAAAGGATGCCTGGGAAAGGCCATGGAATAAGGTGCTTATTTCCTCTGAAGAGGAAAATTTAGGAAAAATTGAGGGCTTTATAAGAGAAAACTATAAAAATGTAAGTATAACCACTGGAGGAACAACCTCCTTAGAGCTTGGGCCAGAGGGTGTTTCTAAGGGAGCAGCACTGGAAATTTTAGCAGAGCATTTAAATATACCTATAGAAAATATTATAGCAGTAGGAGATAACCTAAATGATGTAGAGATGCTAAAGACAGCTGGTCACAGCTTTGCAGTAGCCAATTGCAGAAGGGAACTTAAGGAATACGCTGATTATACTATCTGCAGTAATGATGAACATGCCTTAGCTGAGCTTGTGAATTGGGCTGTATCAGAGCTTCAGTAGACTAAAAAAATATAATCATTAAAAAACATAAAAGATAATAAACTTTGGTTCTATTATAGTAAACACTCACATATTAGATAATTAGGGGTGATACTATGATAAGAACAGTGGTATGTGAAAAGGAAGGCTGCAGAGGTAATAGCTTTTTTATTTCAAATGAAAATGAGGGGCTAGAACTTATCTGCAGCGAGTGCGGAGAAGGTTATAATATGCCTATAAATACAGATTATAGGATACTTTCTAGCTGCACAGAATGCTCTAGGGATATTTTTAAAATTTTTAAAGATGGGGAAAAGGGAACTCTTTATGCTAAATGCACAGAATGTGGAGGTCCTCCTCATAAAGTCTATGTAGATGAGAGCGGAGTTCAGGTTTCCTATGAGCAAAAGAGGATAGAGGAGCTTAAGGATATGATAAATAATATAAGCCAAAGGTTAGAATCTTTAGAAGATAAGGCAGATCTCTTGGGGGCAGACCAACAGGTAATGCAGCAGTCCTTAGGTTATATAGCAGATTTTATACAAAAAAATCCTTAGGAAGAAATATAATAGTAAAATAACAGAAATATGAAATTTTGCCATTAGTAATAAGCCAATTAACTGAATTGCATACAAAAACTTAATTAAATGTAAAATTGATGTTAACTCTTGAGGGATAACCTTTCAGGAGTTCATTCTTTTTGTTAATAATATACTTAGATATTTTAATTTTATTATAATTTGAAACGGTTTTTGTTGTTACATTCATAAAGACTTGTTATAATTTATAATGGCATAATAAAAATATAATAATATATAGCAATCTTTATAAAAATGACGACATAATAATGGAGGTGTTATAATGGCTAAAAAAGAAATAGTAGCCATGATCCTTGCAGGTGGGCAGGGTTCTAGACTCGGAGTTCTTACAAAAAAAATAGCAAAGCCAGCAGTACCCTTTGGAGGGAAATACAGAATCATAGACTTTGCTTTAAGCAACTGCTCAAATTCAGGGATTTATACAGTGGGGGTTCTTACCCAGTATCAACCTCTAGAGCTTAATTCTCACATAGGAATAGGAAGCCCTTGGGACCTAGACAGAAGAGATGGTGGGGTGTATGTATTGCCTCCGTATCAAAGTGAGACCCATGCAGACTGGTATAAGGGAACGGCGCATGCTATATATCAAAATATATATTTTATAGACAATCAAGACCCAGAGTATGTCCTCGTATTATCTGGAGACCACATTTATAAAATGGATTATACAAAGATGTTGAAAGCTCATAAAGAGAGACAGGCAGATGCGACAATTGCTGTTTTTGAGGTTACAAAAGAAGAAGCAACTAGATTTGGAATTATGAATACCAAAGAAGATAATCTCATATATGAATTTGAGGAAAAGCCAGAGAAACCAAAAAGCACTAAGGCTTCTATGGGAATTTATATCTTTAACTGGAAGCTGCTTAAAAAGTATTTAAAGGAAGATGCAGCAGACAAAAGCTCCGACAATGATTTTGGTAAAAATATAATACCTAAAATGCTTGCAGATGGTAAAAAGCTTGTGGCATACCCTTTCCAGGGTTACTGGAAGGATGTAGGTACTACTGAAAGTCTATGGGAAGCTAATATGGATCTTTTAAGAGACGATAATGAGCTTAATATCCATGATTATAATTGGAGAATATATTCAGTGAATCCTTCAAAGCCTGCTCAATATATAGGAACCGAGGCTGAAGTAACAAGTTCCTTAGTAGTTGAGGGTTGTGTTATAAATGGAAAGGTTGAAAATTCAGTACTCTTTCCAGGAGTTTATATAGGTAAAAATTCTAAGGTAATAAATTCAGTTCTTATGCCTAATGTTAAGATAGGTGATAACGTAGTAATAGATAAGGCTATAATAGGCCCTGAGGCAGTAGTAAGAAGAGATTGCGTAATAGGAAATGGTGAAAAGATAGCAGTAATTCCCGCTAAGGAGGACCTAAAGTCCGGAAGTATAGTAGAAGAAGCTATCAACAGGAAGAGGGGGGAATAATATGCTTAATAATTATATGGGAATAATTAACCTTGATGAAAATGAAGATAATATAATGG
>JAEXZL010000167.1 GCA_023451395.1 Bacillota bacterium
GCATTATAGAAGCTCATAAGCTAATATTAGAAAAGCTCGGACCTTGCGATATTCTTATAAATTGTGCTGGAGGAAATCACCCAAAGGGAACAACAACTAAGGATTATCTCTTCAGCAGTGATTTATCAGAGGAAAAGGATGATATTAAAACCTTCTTTGACTTAGATGAAGAAGGAATCCGATATGTATTTGACCTAAACTTTCTGGGTACATTGTTGCCCTGCCAGGAGTTCTCTAAGGACATGATAGATAAAAAAGGCTGCTCTATAATAAATGTATCCTCTATGAATGCCTTTACTCCTCTTACTAGAATACCTGCATATTCAGGGGCCAAGGCAGCGGTATCAAACTTTACTCAGTGGCTGGCAGTACATATGTCCAAAGTAGGCATTAGGGTTAATGCCATTGCACCAGGCTTCTTTTTAACAAAGCAAAATGAAGCACTGCTTTTAAATCCTGATGGGAGCTACACTGAACGTTCTCAAAAGATCCTAAACAGCACCCCTATGAATCGCTTTGGCAGACCAGAAGAGCTTATAGGTTCACTACTATTTCTTATTGATGAAAAGTCCTCAAGCTTTGTAAATGGGGTAGTACTTCCTATAGATGGCGGTTTCAATGCTTATTCAGGAGTATAAGACTTGCCTTTAAAAAGATATTACTTTTCTTCAACCATATTTAAGCTTAATACAATATACCCTAGGGATTGAAAGACATCCTTAGGGTATATTTATTTCCAAGTTTTAATCTCTATCGTAATAATATTTAAAAATTTTTAACATTTTTTATATATTATTTGCCATAAATGTTATATAATCTTTTTATTGTCATTATTTAGCATTATCTTTATATTATCTTTAGGTTCTTTATAAGATATTAAGCCATTTTAAAAAAGGCTTTAATATAATACATAAAAATGGAGGCTTAAAAATGAAAAAAAGTATTAAGGTGCTTTTTGTACTAATGTTATCATTACTTTCTTTAGCTGTTATAACTCCAAGAGTTGTATCCGCTGCAGAGCCTGAAGGGACATATGAAGCAATCTCTTTTGGTCATAATTTAACTAAAGATGGTATATCTATTCCTAGTGGTGTTGTTAGAGAATTTGTTATATCAAATCAAAGTACATCTACATATCCAGAAAAAGGTACTGTTACATTTTCCTACTCTACTGAAGGGGTAGCTATATGTGAACAAGATTCAGAAAATCCTTCTGATACTAGCTATTATTTACTTACTTTAGGTAATGAGGGTTCTTCAACGGAAGTTACTGTATACGTAAACAATGAGCCTATCACTAAGTTTAAAGTAACTATAAAAAATTATAAGGGAACTATTACTACTCCTGTTCCATCCTATGACTTAAAGGTTGGAGAAAATATACCATATGGTGTTGATTATATAACTATGCCAGAAATAAACTATATTGCTAGTTTAGGTGGTTATGTTGTCAAATGGAATGATGCAGATAACTATAAGGATAACTGGTATCTTAATTCTGAAATGTATATGACCGAGTATTTCTATAATTATGTAGAAGATGACGGCTTATTAGAACTGGGTTATCTTATTACTTATAATGGTGACATCACTTACATTAATGAATGGGACGCCCTTGAAGGAAAACTTGACGAAATAGTAAATTCTGGTACAAATGCAGAGTATGAAATACTACCAGTAATCCATGCTTTAAAACCAGGCAAAACAAATATAGTAGCTCAATATGGTAATGTCATTCATAAGGTTCCAGTTGTTATTTCAGAAGCTGATTCCAATGTTGAAGCTCCAGTAGATTATGGTACTGTTGCTATTGGGGGTGATCCCTCCATTCTGCCAGAAGGTTGTACGGTAAATGCTTCTATGGTTGCAGAAGATGTATTAAATAATATTAAGACTAGTTTTAAAGCAAAAGTTGGTAACTTTACTAATTTATCTGCTATAGAGATAAATCTATTTGACCCACAGGGTGGAGAACTTCATCAGCTAGGAGGCAAAGTTCAGGTTTTACTTCCACTACCTTCAAATATGAAAGGGACAAGCTCTATTGTTGTTTATAGAGTAGAAGAGAATGGTTCCTATACTAAATTAGCTACATCTGTTAAAGATGGTATCATTAATTTTGAAACAGATCATTTTAGCACATTCGTCATAGCAGAAACTTCCGAAACTACTGAGGAACCTCCTGCACCAACTACACCTACAACTCCTACTACACCACAGGAACCTAATACACCAACTACACCTACAACTCCCAATACTCCACAAGAGCCTAATACAAAAGCTCCTGTTGAAACAACATCAGGCACCGGTAATACAGAATCAATAGAAAACCCTGAGACCTCTGACCTGAGTGCTATAAATTTCTATCTTTTAACTATGGTATTAAGTCTTGCTGCTATATGCGCTATAGGCTATAAAATGAGAAGAACTAATAAGTAATAAAAAAATAGTCCAAGGAGTATTTAAAATACTTCCTTGGACTATTTTTTATTCCAAATACATTATGGAGTTCCTTAATAATATTTTCCTTCTTTTCTCTATCCTATAAATATTTCTATTATGTTTTTCTCGGCAAAATGTTTCTCTAAGTCTTCTTTCTCAAAGGCCATTCCGCCACTGCGATAGAGGTTTTTAAGCTTCTTTCCCTGAAGTTCATGGCCGTTAATAATAACCTTATATATACTTCCCCCTTCTTTTTCAACATTATATTTATAGGAGGCTTTTTTACCAAAGATGCTAAAATTAAAAGTTAACCCATGAAGCTTTATAGGGATTACTGGATCTAGGATAAGAGACTCTTCTCCTAATTGAATACCTAGAAGCTTTGTAATCAGTTGATTTATATATATTCCAGGTCCGCTAGAGTATATGCGCCAGCCTCCCTTAACCCCTACCTCTCCTGTTTTAACAGCACTGTATTTTTCCTGAAAATCATATCGATTATTAAAATCCGCATCGGAGCTGCTGAAGTAGCAGTTGCTTTGACGAAGCTCCGCATTTTTAACCTTAGATTGGATAAGTATAGGGTTTATAGTCTCCAAAGCATCCCAGCCTTCTTCCCCTAGTCCGACCTTTGCCAGGGCTTCTATATATCTTATGTGGGCATGAACATACATAAGGCCTATCTCTCTGCCTACATTGGCTGCTTGCTCTGCCCTCTTAAATATTTTGCTTACACCCCCTTGGTAAATAGCTGGACTGCTCATAAGATGTACTCCATCAGGGCACAGGAGGTTATCAGCAATTATCCTTAGATTTTTATTTGCCTGCTCCTCTTCTACCATTTCACTAATAATACTTCTTATCATAGGCAACAGGCGATAGGAGATTCCAGTGCTTTTATCTTCAGGATGCAGCATATACCCAAGGCTTCCATCCTCCTCTACCTTTGCAAAGCCGGGGATTATTTCATCCTTTATGAGATATTTATGAAAGTCTACCCTAATAGCTCTAGCCCATTGAGATAATCCTGCTGCTAGGTTGCTGTCATAAGCCTCAAGCTCTCTTCCTAAACTTACTAAAACCTGATAGGTAAGAGCAACGGTCCAGGTGCTTATAAGAGATTTCTTTAATTCATCGCTAGCAGGCTGCAGGGTATCGTCCCAATCTCCTCCACCATAGGAGATTAAATTTGTATCTCCCACAAGCCTCTCTTTTATACTTTTCAAAGCACGCTTCATATGACTAAAGAGATTTTCTTTAAATTCCGTCTCTCTTCCATCCTTTAAGCTATTATAGGATAGATTATCATCCAATATAGAAATATCCTCAGTAGCCCTTAAATAATCGCCTAGGGCTTTTAAAGGCCAAAGTATCACATCTCCATGACAATCATACTGCCTCATATTATAATTATCAAACATAAACCACTGAGGCCATTCTCCACTTTCAAAAAACTGATTTTTAAAAATTCTAAGAAGTACAGTCCTCGCCAGCTTAAAATGCCCCATGGCAATAAAGTATTCAAAGGGTCCTTGGCATACATCCCTAGTTCCCCAGGCAGCACCTCCGGGCTGTTCTATTCCATGAGGACTAATAAAATGTATCATGGCATCATGGGAATACCACCAGAGAATTTCATTTAGCTTAGCTATGGACTGATTTTCCTCCTTGGTCTCTAAGCTAAAGCTATTCATAAGTTCTCCATAGTAATTAGTGTATCTTTCCCTTTCCTCCAGAAAGCTTGGATCTGTAGGAGTTTCTTCACTAGCCCTAAGGCGCCCTGATATCACCAGCTTAATATTTTTAGAAGCTTCAGTTTTTAAGGTTAGAAGAGTAGGATTATAGGTCTTTTCCTTTTCAAAAAAGATTCTGTCATCACTTAAGGTAAAATCTGTTCCTATCATTGTAAGGTGATAAAAGCTTTCAGGATAAGTTTCCTTCATAAAACTATTCTCTGATGGTATTATCCTAATTGTGCTTCCTACTCTCTCAAGATCAATATCCTGCATAAACTCCATTTCTCCCATAACCAGCTGTTGGGTTATAAGATACTCATAGGCAGCTCCCTTCTCAGATTTAATTTCTAAGGTAATATCTGCTTTGTCTAGTGAAGAGAAGGCTGTAACTATCACCATATCTTCTGGAAGCTTATAAAACCAGCGACTGTAGCCTAAGCCCATTTCATAGATAGAAGGTATGGACAGAAGATGATAATATTCATTAAGCTTTATATACACTCTTTGTCCGGAATTTTTGAATATGTTTAACAGTCCTCTAGATACAGAAAGAAGCTTATGCATGCTGGTATTTCCCATTACCACCTGGGAATTGAAAACACCATACATATAGTTTGTTGAAGCTAGAATCTCCTCTTTAATTTCATCACTGTTAATTCCCGTTAGAATTATATGACCATGAGGCCTTTCCATGAGAAGCTCCTTTTCTTTTAATACCACATGGCTATGACTATCTGTGAAAAAGGATAGCAGTTTTCCTTCCTGCTTCTCAGTAAATCTTTTTTCAGGAAAATATTTATCTATTTCACCCTTCTCTAAATCTAAAGGAATAAGAGGTGTTCCAAAAGCCTTAGATAGCTTTATTTTTTCCTTTATATCTAAAAGCTTCTTATTATCTTTCCTTCTAAGGCCTTGATAAGCCTCCTCTATTTCCTTCTGATACTCTGGTCCCGTAACAGCAGACTCATGATTTTCCTTAAAGCAGCCATAAAAAGCTATAGTCTTAGATCCATTGGTATTTTCTGAAGCCCTTTCTTCTCCCCTAAGGATAATCCTTTCAGTTTGTAATCCCATGTAGGCCATTTCAAACTGGTAGACTACCCCTGGAAGATCCTCCTTCATTACAATAGGCTCTTGAGTAAGCTTATACTCCCTTCCAAAAAACTGCATAGCATCTGTGCTGTATTTTATAACCTTTGTGCCTATTGTTCCCAGCTGACTATAAGGACATCTTCCATTCTGATCCATATTCTGCCTGGAGCAGATAATATAACTTCCATCATTTTTAAAGACAGAATGTCCTAAATATTGACTTACATATAGCTCATTAGTTAGAGTCCCTGCTTTTTGAGCAAGACTGATATCCTGTCCATATATCAAATCCACTTCTTTATTATTTCCAAGAAGCTCAATATTCCAAAAACACAGCTCCTCATGAAGAGTAAAGGTTACTTTATATTTAACACCTGAAAACTCACCCTCATAAACTATCTCCTCTTCACCTATAGAGACTCTGCTATTTGAACGAATTCCTAAAAGAGGTACAGTACTTATTTTCTCCTCTTCGTAAACTCGAAGATAAATATTATTAGCGGAGCCATCAATGGAATTCCCTATATATTCATTTATTAAAATATCCTTCATTAACATTTGATATATATCTCCTGAGGGGAGAAAATCAAATTGCAATTTTCCATTTTTAAAGGTAATTACTTCAATATTATTTTTAATTATCATATGCAAAACTCCCAACTGATCTCAATAATTAGTTTTAGTTTTGATATTTAAACTAATTCAAAACCCTTTGATATTATCCTTTGTGAATCGTGACCAAGGCTTACTATAAACTCACCCTTTTGAGCTCTATACCTTCCTTGAAGGTCATAATACTTTAAAGCTTCCTCATCTATTTCAAATTCTATCAATCTTTCTTCTCCTGCTTTTAAAGTCACCTGTTTAAAATCCTTTAATTCCTTTAAAGGTCTCACTACATCCCCATAAGTATCCCTTATATAAAGCTGTACAGTCTCTGTGCCTTCCATTTTCCCGGTATTTTTTAGCATTACAGAAGCCATAATACTCATGCCTTCTCTCATAACCTCACTACTAAGCTTTAGGTTAGAATATTCGAAGCTTGAATAGCTAAGTCCATAACCAAAGGGATATAAAGGCTCATTTGGAATATCTAAATATTGAGATAAATATCTAGAATTCTCTTCCCTTACAAAAGGTCTTCCTGTATTAAAATGATTATAATATACAGGAATCTGCCCTACTGAATAAGGAAAGCTCATGGTTAAGCGGCCTGAGGGGTTTCTATCTCCAAACACAATATCTGCTGCAGCATTTCCCCCTTGAGTTCCTGGGAACCATGCCTCTAAAATAGCTGATACCTTCTGATGCCAGCTGCTTAGCTCTAATGGTCTGCCATTAAAGAGTATAACCACCATAGGCTTATGAAGCTCTGAAAGAGTATTTATAAGCTTCTCTTGAGCTCCTGGAAGTCGTATATCAGCCCTACTTCCAGCTTCACCACTCATAGACTCCTCCTCACCTAGGGCAAGGACAATAATCTCTGCCTTTTTTGCTGCCTCTACAGCCTCTTGAAATAATGAGGTATCCTGAGATTCTACATTGCAGCCCTTTGCTACTATAACCTGCTCCTTATTAATCTTTCCTAAAAAGCCCTCCATAAGGGAAACAGCCTCTTCCGGCTTTCCATAGATGGACCAAGGTCCAAGAATATTTTTTTCCTCTGCAAAGGGTCCAATTAAAGCAATGGTTTTTTCCTTATTTAGAGGAAGTACTCCATCATTTTTCAAAAGCACCATTGATTTACCTGCTGCTTCTCTGGCAAGCTTCAGATGTTCAGAATCCTGGTAGCTTTCCTCTGCCTTTTTTATGTTAGCAGCTCCATAGGGGTTTTCAAAGAGCCCTAGCTTCTCCTTTAAAGCCAGTACTCTAAGCACTGCCTCATCTACAAGCTCCTGAGATATCTCACCATCCTCTATGAGCGACTTAATGTTTTCTATATAATTACTGCTCATCATCTCGATATCTACCCCAGCCTCCATAGCTTTTTTTGCTGCCTCTCTGCCATCCTTAGCAACTCCATGATTCTTAAGCTCATCAATGGACGACCAGTCAGAAATCACACTTCCTTTAAAGCCCCATTCCTTCCTTAATATATCCCTTAGTAAATAGGAATTGCCCGATGAGGGAACTCCATGAACAGTATTAAAGGAAGTCATAACCATCTCTACCCCAGCATCTATTGCAGCTTTATAAGCAGGAAGATAGTATTCCCTAAGGCTTCTATCAGAAATATCCACTGTATTATACTCCCTTCCTCCCTCTGGTGCGCCATAGGCTGCAAAATGCTTTACACAGGCAGCTATGTCATAGTCTCCCTTCAAGTTTCCCTGATAGCCTTCAACCAAAGCTTTAGCAAAAAGTCCGTTTAAATAATGATCCTCTCCTGTAGATTCCATCACCCTTCCCCATCGTGGATCTCTTACCAAATCCACCATAGGGGAGAAGGTTACCTGCACTCCTGATAGTGCTGCCTCCTTAGCTGCAACCTCTGCAGTCTTCTTAGCCAAGGGCAAATCCCAAGAGCAGCCTAAGGCTAGAGGCACCGGGAAGGTTGTCCTGTAACCGTGAATAACATCTGCCATAAAAATAAGTGGTATCTTATGTCTGTTATGCTCTAAAAACCTTTTTTGAATATCAATCATATCCTCTGCATTAGCTATTCCTACAAGACTTCCAGCATTCCATAAAATAGAGTCATCCATCTTTGTAGATTTTAGAGGACCAGTAGCCTCTCCTGTAAATCCATCCTTATAAAAAGACGGTATTAACTGTAAAAGCTGTCCGAGCTTTTCCTCTATAGTCATTTCATTTAAGATTTTCTTTATATTTATCACCATATAAAATCCTCCTAATCTTGGGATATTAACAGCTTTCACGAATTATAAGCTCCGGAGCTAGCATTACTCCTTTACTAGAGCTTTCTCCCTTTAAACTATGAACTAAATTATTTGCTGCAATCATTCCTGACTCATAGGACGGACGCCTCAGAGTGGTTAACCTAGGGTTTACATACTCGCAAAGAACAATATCATCAAAGCCTATAATAGCAATATCCTCAGGAACCAAGAGTCCTTTTTCCTTACAGGCTTTTATAGCACCAATTGCCATCTCATCATTTGCACAAAAATATGCCTCTGCATAATTATCATTCTCTAAAAGCTTTAACATAGCGTTATAGCCACCCTGCTCAATAAAATTTCCGCAGCCATTCCAGGAAGGATTGTTCTCTAACCCAAGCTCCTTTACAGCCTTTTTAAACCCTTCTAGCCTTTTATTGCTGTCATAGGTATCCTTGGGTCCTGTAATAGTTCCAACTTTTCTATAGCTCATATTAGCCATGTGTTTTACTGCCTGATAAGCACCCATTACATTGTCTATTAAAACGCAGCTAATATATTCATTAGAAATCTTTCTATCTAAGACCACAATGGGGAAACTATCTCCTGCTAGCTCAATAATCATTTCATCATCAATACTGGCAGATAAAATAATAGCTCCATCTACAAGACCTTGAGAAAGTATTTTGGATACTGCATCCTTTCCACTAACGCTTTCAATGATTATTACCTCATAGCCCTGAACTTTAGCAACTTCCCTGACACCCTTTAGTATGTCTTTGTACACTAGGCTGTCAAAATCATATAATACAACAGCAATGAGATTGCTCTTTTTCGTTTTTAGGTTTCTAGCATTTCCATTAGGTCTGTAGTCAAGTTCCTTTACAGCCTTTAAAACCTTTAGCTTCGTTTCCCTGCTAATTGCCCCCTTATTATTTAGTGCATAGGATACAGTTGAAATTGATACTCCTGCTAATTTTGCAACATCTTTTATTGTACTCATTGCAATCCCCCGTTTTATCACATTATTTCATTCCCGTAATACTTATACCATCCATAATTTGCCTCTGGAAAATAACAAATATTATAAGTATAGGCACAACCATAATCGCTGCTCCTGCCATCTGCAGAGCAAAGTCTGCACTATTCTGCCCTTTTAACAGTGATAATCCCACAGAAAGGGTATAGTACTTTTCATCATTAGCTATGATTAAAGGCCATAAGAAGCTATTCCATGCTCCAATAAAAGTCAAAATTCCTTGTACCGCAAAGATAGATTTAGACATAGGCAAAATCAACTGAAAAAAGGTCCTAAACTCTCCTGCACCATCTATTCGAAAGGCCTCAATAAGCTCTGTAGGTATGCTTTCCATAAACTGTCTGAATAAAAAGATACCAAAGGCTCCCACAAGTCCAGGCAGTACTATTCCAGTCATTGTGTTTGTTAAATTTAATAGATTTAAAATCAAATAAATGGGAATCATCGTTATCTGTGATGGTATCATCATAGTTGCCAACACCATGGCAAAGACTCCATTCTTTAAAGGAAAGTCATACTTAGCAAAGGCATAACCTGCCATGGCATTCATAATTAGTCCTACAAAAGAAAAGGCAACAATTATCAAAGTATTTTTTAAATAGGTAAGGAATTTCATTTTAGTAAATAAGGTTATATAATTTTCTAGGGTAAACTTCTCAGGTAACAAGCTAATAGGTATCTTCATGGCCTCAGCCTCTGTTTTAAAAGAAGTCAAAAGCATCCAAACAAAAGGCCATACCATGATAATTCCGCCAGCTATTAGGAATACAATAAGAATTGTTTTATTTATGATTTTCCCTTTATTTTTCATCCTTTTTTTCCTTTCATTAATATTCTACTGTTCTCTTTTTTAGCTTAAACTGTATAGCTGTAGCAATCATAATAATGATAAAAAGTACAAAGGACCCAGCTGCAGCATATCCAAAATTACTATTTTTAAATCCATTCTGATAAATGAGAAGTGCTAGGGATAAGGTGGAATTCAAAGGTCCCCCTTTAGTCATTACCATAGGTTCCTCAAAGAACTGTATCCAACCAATTAATGTAGTTATGGTTACAAAGAATATGGAAAAGCTAAGTAGTGGTAGTGTAATGGATTTTAGTTTTTGCCACCGGTTAGCTCCGTCAATTTCTGCAGCTTCATAATAGGTCTTTGGTATTCCTTTAAGGGCAGCTAAGAATATAAGCATATTCATGCCTATGGCTTTCCATACCGCTAAAAGAATTAATGAAAGCTTTGCCCACTTTGCATCCAGCAGCCAAGGTATTGGAGAAACTCCAAAGATCTGCAAAATATAATTAAATAATCCATAGCTGTTATTGTATAAATAGCCCCAAACTACAGCAACGGCTACAATATTTGTAATTGCCGGGGCATAGTAAAGCATTCTGGCAAATCTGAAAATGAAGCTTGTACCGTAGTTTAATAGAAGTGCGATTCCTAAAGAAAATACTATTACAAGTGGTACACCTATAACTACATAAAAAGCTGTATTATACAATGCCTGTAAAAAAGAATCGTCCTTAAAAAGTGCAAGATAATTTCCTATTCCAATAAAGCTTATATTGGAAAAATTAGCTAAGCCCTTCAAATTCATATTAGTAAAGCTTATTCCCAGTGCTGCAAAAATTGGGATAATGGAAAAGACAAATAATAAAATAATTGTAGGTGCCAGAAATAGGTATGGATATTTATATCGATTCAATTTTCTTAAAAATTGTTTCATCTTTACTTCCTCCCAAAATTGAATAAAAACCTAGGGAGAACTTCAGATTTGGCGTTATTATCCTGCAGTCTCCCTAGCTTAAAACATAAGTTATTCTTTATAGGTTATTCTTTCAAAAGCCCTCCAGCCTTTTCATTTACCTGATCTAACTCCTTTTGAACCTCTGATCCTCCAACAGTAATTCTTTCCGTAGCAGCAATGATTTCTTGAGCAATACTTTCCCAGTCGGTAATGGATGGAGCTGATTTAGCATCCTTCATCTGTTCTCCAAAAGGTGAAAGTAATTCATTGTTCTTTAAGGCATCATCCTCCCAAGCTTCTGTTCTTGAAGGAAGAGCATTAGCTATTTCTTGCCACTTAAGCTGAGTAGAAACATCAGTAAGGTAGTTAATATAAAGTGCCGCTTCATCAGGGTTATCAGTAGAGTTAAATATTGAAAGGTTCGATCCACCTACATAGGAAGTATTTGACACATTTCCTGGAAGAACTCTAACCTTCCATTTCCCCTCTAAATCAGCAGCAGTATCATTTATACTATTTATCATCCAAGGACCGCCAATGAACATTGGAAAAGTTCCATCCTTAAAGCCCTGAATAGCATCATAGTCGCTCTGTGCAGGAGCATAGCCATCTTTTATTAGGCCTGTGGCATATTCCATACCCTCTACATATTCCTTAGAGTTAAAGAGAGGTTTATTATCCTCAGAGAGGGGCATGCCACCATTCTGCCATGCAAATATTAAACTAAAGATCTGATCTTTAGTGTCTAAAAGAATTCCATATTTTTTGGCATCAGCATCAGTAAGCTTACTAGCTGCATCCTTTAGCTCCTTCCAATTGGTAGGTCCTTCAGGATAACCAACCTCCGCCAGCAAATCTGTTCTATAGAATAAAACTCTTGTTTCTACATACCACGGAACACCTACATATTCATCATTGTAATAGCCTGTCTCAACTGAACTATCAAAAAAGTTATCTGGGTTTAAATTCTCATGCTTCTTAGCATAATCACTTAAATTCATAAGTACACCTGCATCAGCAAATTCTGTAACCCATGAAGTTCCCATCTGAACCACATCAGGACCATTTTGAGATGCCACAGCAGTTAAAAGCTTATCATGAGCTTGATCCCAAGGTATGGACTGAACATCGATTTTTATATTAGGATTTTTCTCCTCAAAAGCAGGACTTAATTGATCCAGCAGCTCTCCTTCGGTACCCATAGCCCATACGGTAAGAGTTACTTCGCCAGAATTATTATCACTAGTACCTGAAGCACAACCAGTTAAAAAAACAGCACCTGCTAGGGTAACTGGCAACAGCTTTTTTATTATATTTTTCATTACAAACCCTCCTTTTTATAGAAACGTTTCACTTAAAATGCAATATTATCCTTACTTGTGAATTATATTACCATGGTATTTTTATACTTTCAAGGAATTTTCCACATGTTAAGTAATTGTTTACATTTGTATATAATCAAGATATATGGTCATTGTTATTTTATTGTTAAACCCTAATATACTTTTTAAATTTTTCTAAAACATTGTTGAAACGTTTCATTAATATTTTATTAACTAGGTACCGGTATTTATAATATGGGCCTATACAGAGTATAGGCAGACTACCTTAACACTTCCTTAGTTAGAGCATAATAAAATAGCCCCAGCAGTTATTGCACTGCTGAGACTATTATTATTCATAAATATTAAAAGGCTTCCTTAAGAATATTCCCCTTCACCATTACCATATTTATATCAATATCTTCTCCAAATATAAGTAGGTCAGCATCCTTCCCTTCAGCTATTGAACCTTTATGCTTATCTATTTTCAATAGCTTAGCAGGATTCAGGGTCATCATCTTAACCACCTGATAAAGAGGAGCATCTGTTAGCTGCCACATGGTACGTATCAAGCTATCAGCAGTGGCTACACTTCCTGCAAAGGCACTCCTATCAGGAAGCTTGGCTACCCCTTCTTCTACAATGGTATCCATACCTGTATCCTTATTACCAAGTACATATGTCCCTTCCGGCATACCTGCAGCCCTCATAGAATCAGTTACCAGGCAGATGCGATCAGAGCCCTTTACCTTATAAATAAGCTGAAGAAGCTCCTTAGGAAGATGCCTTCCATCAGCTATTACCTCTAGATAAAGCTCGTCTATCAAGTACCCAGCTTCAATGGCACCACCTACCCTATAAGCATTAACTCTCTTTACTCCAGACATACCTGAATAAAAATGAGTTAAGGCTGTAATTCCATTTTCATAAGCCTTAAAAACCTGATCGCTGGTAGCATCTGAATGAGCTAATGAGCTTACTATACCATGGCTTACCAAAGCTTTTAGGAAAGCATCAGCTCCCTCTAGTTCAATGGCAAAGGACCATCGAATAATTCTGTCCGTTCTTTTTAAAACTTCTTCATACTCCTCTGGCTCAGGGTTTCGAAGATATTTAGGATCCTGTGCTCCCCTCTGATCATAAGCAAAATAGGGTGCTTCCAGATGCAGTCCCAATATATTAGGCATATCCTCTCTATCAAGTTCTACTTTGTTAAATAAATCCACAAAGTCCATTAAGGATTTTCTTGTACTGGTTATAGTTGTTGGCACAATGGAAGTTGTTCCATGGGTCATATGCATTTCACAGGCCTTATAAATGGACTCAAGGGTACCATCCATAAAATCAGCTCCCCCTGCTCCATGGGTATGGACATCAATAAAGCCTGGGGAAAGGTATTTATTCATAACATCAATCTCACGATCTGCAGATATATCAATAGGTTTTCCAAAAGAAACTTTCTCAATAATACCATCCTCCACCAATACCTCCCCAGGATAAACTCCTGTTGCAGTAATAATTCTGCAATTTCTAAAGAGGATTGAAGCCATAACGCTCACTCCTTTCTTATACCAAGATTCTATAGCTTTTGGGCACAGGCAGAGTCAATATACATTCGGCAGCCCTTCTTAAGTTGTAATATACTGGCAGGACACTCCTCAGAAATCTCACCCTTAAGAGCAGAAGCTGTGGCATCAGCCTTTCTTTCCCCAGGAACAATACAGAAAATGTGCACCGCTGAAATAAGTGTAGGTATAGTAAGGGTTATTGCCTCTGTTGGCACCTCATCTAGTGTTGAAAAGCACTTGTCATGAACCTGCTGCATACGGCACTTAAAATCTAAGGTTACAATTTTAATCCTTTGTGGATCATTAAAATCAGCTACTGGAGGATCATTAAAGGCAATATGTCCATTTTCTCCAATGCCCATAAAGACAATATCTGGAGTAAATTTTTCTAACAAGGAGGAATATCTAATACACTCCTCCTGCGGATTAGCCAGTCCATTAATAAGATTGACAGAACGGAAGGGAACCTTATCAAAAATAGCCTTAGTTAAAAATCCATTAAAGGACTGAGGACTGCCAATTTCAAAGCCAATATACTCATCCATATGAAAGGCATTTATTCTATTCCAAGGCAAATCCATCTTAACTAAAGCTTCAAGAAATTCATTCTGAGATGGTGCTGCAGCAAAAATGCAATTAACAAAGTCCTTTTTCATTAAAAGCTCATTAATTACCTCTCCTGCTTCCTTGGCAGCTGCTTGACCCATCTCTTCACGAGTAGGAAAAATTCTAAGATTTATTTCATCATATTGTTTATTAATCATACAATTACCCTCTTTTTTTCAAAATAGCAAACCATAGTAAACGTTATCTTATGGCGGTATACACCCTTGCACCTATAATTTACTATAGGGAAATCTCCTGGTCAATTGTGTAATTTTAAACTTTTAAGGACATTTATAATCTCTTTATGCTTTGCTGCTCTATTCATTGCCTTTATATGCTGAAAAGCTATCTTTTCACCCTTTTCAGAAAGCATATATAGCCACTCTTCAAGAATATCAGCAGTTTTTCGATGCATTCTTTTTCTGGTAGAGCTATTTAGAAAATACTCTAAGGGGCATGAGTCAGTATAAGCTTTGCCCCTATAAATCTTGCTTGCAGCTACACGATCGCAAAACATCTCCGTAAGATAGTTTAAAGGCATTTCTACTGGTTCATATAGCTTTGTTTCTCTATTTATGTCATTCCAATATTCAAAGTGATGAAGGTTACGGCCTTTATGATGCATCCATGCCTTAGAATAACCGCAAATCTCCCTCTCCCTTTCGTTAGGGCTGCGATTACCCTGATAAAATTTTGCTCCTGGGATGAACTCTGTAGGACTGTATTTTGATAAATCATGAAAAAAGCCTTGAAAGGGAATCCCTGCTCTAAAGCAATGGGTTATAACCTTGTGTCTGTGTTTAGTAATGGTTATGAAATGTTTCAGTATATATATCATCCTATCCTCCATTTAGCCATGCTTTTACAATTTCCCCTGATACCGTGTAAAATCATTAATGTATAATATTATATCATAGATAACATCTACGGTGACTAAAGCATTATAGTAGACAAAGATCATTGTACAGCTAAATAAAGAACTTTTTATATAAGGATTCTCTCAAGGTCTTACTGCTGCCTATGACAATCAGTGCTATTCCCATAAGGCAGCAGACTATTAGTGGATAAAAGGACCATCTTAATCCCTTTGTAATATTAAAGGTGATATTTATAAGAAACTCTACCAATAACATAAAGTTTCCTAAAGCTATCAGTGCTCCTCCAAAGATGAAAAAATGTCCTCTTTTAATATATCTTATAAGGGTAATAACTGTGATGACAATTAGCCCCATTCCTCCCAGTACTGGGAATGCAAAGGATAAAAACCATCCCCCTTTAGTAGATAAGCTAATATAAAGGAGATACACCCCCAAAGCAATGAAATCTATGGAAACAAAAATCACTGGATTGGGTCTTTTATACCAAAAAGGAAGAATGACGCTTATATAAATTAAAAGTATCATTCCCACAGCTTATCCAGAC
>JAEXZL010000082.1 GCA_023451395.1 Bacillota bacterium
TAACAAGATAATCCTTATCCTTTAAGATTGTTGCTATATGCTCGTTAGAAGTCTCTTTCTCCATTAAAGCTACTAAATTAGCTGCTCTGTCTCTTGTACCTTCTCCATTGTTAACATTAGCTATCCAATCCTCTAATGCAGCCTTAAGAGCTTCTGATACTCCGCTTTCTATAGCAGCCTTAGCTTCTTCTACTAATCTTTCCCTAGTAGACTTAACTCCTAAGAACATACCAAGACCGAACTCAGCATTATCATCAAATAGAGAGTTTGCCCAAGCAGGACCATAACCTAAATGGTTCTTAGTGTATGGAGTTGCAGGTGCACTTGCTCCCCATATTGAAGAACAACCTGTGGCATTTGCTACCATCATTCTATCACCAAATAATTGAGTTACAAGCTTAGCATATGGAGTTTCTCCACAGCCTGCACAAGCTCCTGAGAACTCAAGAAGTGGCTGTTCAAACTGACTTCCCTTAACTGTTAATTTATTCATTGGGTTAGCCTTAGGAGCTACCTTTTCAGTTACATAGTCCCAATTTGGTATTTCAACATGCTGGCTTTCCTGTGGCTTCATGATAAGAGCCTTTTGAGGAGCTGGACAAACCTGAGCACAGTTTCCACAGCCAGTACAATCAAGAACACTTATTCCAATATTGAAGAACATTTTTTCTGGAGTCTTAAGACCCTTTGCATCAGCAATCTTAATACCAGCAGGAGCATTATTCTTCTCCTCTTCATTTAGAAGGAATGGTCTTATTACTGCATGTGGACAAACATATGAGCATTGATTACATTGAATACACTTATCAAGCTGCCACTCAGGAACATTGATAGCTATTCCTCTCTTTTCATAAGCTGAAGTACCATTTTCAAAAGTTCCATCCTCCATGCCTAAGAAAGCACTTACAGGAAGAGAATCTCCTTCATTTCTATTCATAGGTGTAACAATATTCTTTATAAAATCTGGAACCTTTTTAGCTTCTACTTTTTCATCCTCAGCAGTTTTCCAGCTTTCAGGTACATTTATAGTCACTATAGCGTCAATACCCCTATCTATAGCTGCATTGTTCATATCTACAACTTTTTGTCCCTTTTTACCGTAGGAGGTTACAACTGCTGCCTTAAGATACTTAACTGCATCCTCTACAGGAATTATATTAGCAAGCTTAAAGAATGCAGCCTGCATTATCATATTAATTCTTCCGCCAAGACCAATTTCTTGAGCTATCTTTACAGCATTAAGAGTATAGAATCTGATACCCTTATTAGCTATATATCTCTTCATTGAAGCAGGAAGGTGTGTTTCAAGCTCTTCAGGACTCCAAATAGTATTAAGAAGGAATATTCCATTGCTCTTTAATCCACTTAATACATCATACTTATAAACATAAGATTGGTTATGACATGCTACAAAATCAGCCTTATTTATTAAGTAAGGAGATTTGATTGCCTTCTTACCAAATCTTAAGTGAGATACTGTTATACCACCAGATTTCTTTGAGTCATATGCAAAATATCCTTGAGCATACATATCTGTATGGTCTCCAATAATTTTTATTGCACTCTTATTAGCACCAACAGTACCATCTGAACCTAATCCCCAGAACTTACAAGCCTTTGTTCCTTCTGGAGTAGTGTCAACATCTTCACCTTTTTCAAGAGATGTGTTATTAACATCATCTACTATACTTATAGTGAAGGAATTCTTAGGAGCATCCTTTTTAAGATTATCATATACTCCAATAATATCTGCTGGAACTGTATCCTTAGAACCTAAGCCATATCTTCCTCCAACGATAACTGGTCTGATGTCTGCATCATAGAAGGCATTCTTTACATCAAGATATAAAGGTTCTCCAGCGGATCCTGGTTCCTTAGTTCTATCTAAAACTGCAATCTTCTTAACGGAAGCAGGGAAAGCCTTTAGGAAGCTCTTGGTGCAGAATGGTCTGAAAAGTCTTACCTTAACTAAACCAACTTTTTCACCCTTGCTCATCAAGTAATCAACAGTCTCTTCTATTAAATCAGTAACTGAACCCATAGCAACTATTACATACTCAGCGTCTTTGTCACCATAGTAATCAAATAAATTATAGCTTCTTCCTGTAAGCTTAGTTATCTCATTCATATAACCCTGTACAAGTTCTGGCACTTCTTCATAGAACTTATTGGAAACTTCTCTTTCTTGGAAATAAATATCAGGGTTCTGAGCAGTACCTCTTGTAACTGGATGATCAGGATTTAATGCTCTTCTTCTGAATGCTTCTACAGCATCCATATCTACTAAGTCCTTAAGCTCATCATACTCAAGAACTTCAATTTTCTGTACTTCATGTGAGGTTCTGAAACCATCAAAGAAATTAACAAAAGGAACCCTTGATTTTATCGCTGTTAAATGTGCTACAGCTGATAAATCCATAACTTCCTGTACACTTCCTTCTGCAAGCATTGCAAAGCCTGTCTGTCTTGCAGCCATTACGTCCTGATGATCACCAAAAATATTCAAAGAATTTGCAGCAAGAGCTCTTGCACTTACATGAAATACACCTGGTAAAAGTTCACCAGCAATTTTGTACATATTAGGGATCATTAATAGTAATCCTTGTGAAGCAGTATAAGTGCTAGTTAAAGCACCAGCTTGTAGTGAACCGTGTACTGCACCAGCTGCACCTGCCTCAGATTGCATTTCCATAACCTTAACGGGCTGGCCGAATATGTTCTTTCTTCCTTGAGCAACCCACTCATCAACATGCTCTGCCATTGGAGAGGATGGGGTGATTGGATAGATAGCCGCTACTTCTGTAAAAGCATAAGAAATATGTGCTGCAGCAGTATTTCCATCCATGGTTTTCATTTTTCTCATAGCGTAGACCTCACTTTCATTTTTATGAAAAATTTGATAAATTTGTTTGTAAAAATTAAAGCTATATATTAGTAATTTAAAATCTGTATAGGACATAATTTTTTAGACTAAGAAGACAGTAGTATAACTCACGTTAAAATTATAACACATATATACAGATTGAAAATACAAAATAAACTACATTAATATTATATACTAAGGATTTTTTTTTGCAAGTTTAAGAAAGATTTAAATCAGTAAAAACTCAGGAGTTTAATTAAGTCCTAATTGTAAACTAAAGGTTTACATTGTAAAATTAATATATATTTAATTCATCTTTTATTCAAATTTACAAAATTCTATTTTTTCATATATTTTAATATTATTTTTATAATATTATCCCTTCCATTTTTCACTGAGCTTTTCTCCATATTATTTATAAAACTTTGTCTCTTTCTGTAAACAGAGGTAATGGTTTCTGATAAAACTTTATCCTTAACATCCTCTTCTTTTAGAACAAAGCTATAGCCACTTTTTTCGAAAGAAGCAGCATTTAGAATTTGATCCCCACGACTTGCCTTTTGAGATAGAGGTATCAAAATATTTGGTTTCTTTAAGGCCAATATTTCAAATATAGCATTAGCCCCTGCTCTAGAAACTACAATATCGCAGCCAGCCAAAAACTCAGCCATTTCTTCACTTACATATTCATATTGCCTATAACCTTCTTTATTCTTTAGAGATTCTTCTAGATTACCTCTCCCACAAAGATGAATAATATCAAAGCTTTGTAAAAGCTCTGGTAAGTTATCTCTTATGGCTTCGTTTATAATCTTTGAGCCTAAGCTCCCACCAATAATGAGAAGTATTGGTTTCCTTCCCTTAAACCCCGTAATTTTTAAACAATTCTCCCTTCTTCCATTAAAAAGCTCTTCTCTTATAGGAGTTCCTGTAACAATTCCCTTGTCTTCTTTTATATACCTTAACGCCTCAGGAAAGGTTACACAGAGCTTTGAGCAGTAAGGAGCTATGAGCTTGTTTGCTAGTCCTGGAGTTATATCCGATTCATGGGAAATTACTGGTATCTTATTTAAATATGCCCCTATAACCACTGGAA